>NZ_JBGLYZ010000039.1:0-48639 GCF_047304345.1 Ralstonia sp. Ralssp135 | reverse complement strand
CACCCCCGCAAGCCCCCACACCGGCAGAACCCGCCACGCCCCAGAACTGGACGCTGGAGGCCATCCAGTCGCTTGAGTGGAAGCGGTTTGAGCTGCTGTGCGTGCAGTACTACGAACAGATGGGGTTTGCGGTGAAGACGGTGCCGCACGGCGCAGACGGCGGCATTGACGCCACGCTGTACAAGGCCGGCCAGGACGCGCCCGTGGCGGTGGTCCAGTGCAAGGCGTGGTCCAAGCCCGTGAAGGTGGAGCAGGTGCGGGCGCTGGGCGGCTCCATGCTGGCGCACATGGTCAAGCGGGGCGTGTTCTGGTCTTTGTCGGGTTATGTCGGCAACCCGGTGCAGGAGTTTTCAGAGCTTGCCGGTATCCAGCTATTGGACGGGCCGGCGGTGCTTGAGCGCATCCGCGCGCTGGCCGAAGACAAACAGGCCGCGCTGCTGGCGAAGGTGTTTGAGGGGGATTACCGCACGCCTTCGTGCCCGGCTTGCGGGGTGAAGTTGGTGGCGCGGAATGGGAAGAGTGGGGCGTTTTGGGGGTGCAGCAATTACCGGATGGGGTGTCGGTATACGTTGCAGATGGGGAGGAGTGCTTAATTCGTTGAGGTAAAAAGTCCAGTAATGAAAAAATCCTCCAATGGTTGTAGTGGTGAATATTTTAGCCATATCGATTTGCTAAAGTAATACAAGTTACTTCGTGTCTGATTTTTCAGATTTTTAAGTTATTAGTCGAAATTGGATGCTTGGTCCATGCGGATAAAATATGTGATTGTTGTTCCCGAGTCTGTTTCAAATTTTGATGTGACTCCATTTCAAGGCTGGAATAGTGCAGTTACTGAAAAGGAATTTCTATATTTGCTCGAAGTTGTCTGCTGTCTCCCATCAATGCTAGATGAGTTGTCAGCTAAACAAGAAGAGCTTCTGGAAATTCGGCGTCGAGGTGCAGCGAAAAACATTGCGGCAGTTGGGGTGCAGACGCTGGACAAATTTTCTCTGAAAGAGAGGGATTGCATCACGATATTTATGTGCTTGCCGAGAGATGTGGCACAAGTGAAGAAGACGCAATCCGATGGTGACGGGAGTTTTTTAATAGTTTCTACCGTCTCTGATGAGGATGTTATCGATGCGACGGATTTTAAGAAGCCATATTGTCATAGTCTCGACGAGGTTCTTTATTCTATCGCCGGACTTGACGCACATTCGGGAGTCGAAAGGAGAGAAAAATACGACGTACCTCTTCAAATATCAGCCATGCACGGTGTGACCTATCCGAATCAACTATTCTTGGAAAGTTTAGGTTACTCGGTGACTGGGCCGCAAGGTCAGGTGCTTGCAGACAAACACGAGGCAGAGAAGCTGATAGTCGATGCCGCTGTCGCTACTTTGGGCCAGCTGGTTACGTCGGAAAATAGGAACGCTGAAGTTATTGTCTACTCTCCCTCGGTAGCCGTGGCTTTCTATGATTTCAAGAGTAATTCATGGAATCAAATCGTTAGGAAAATCAAGGAAAAGTGGAAAAGAAAGCTCCTTGAATTGACATTTAGGGGTAGATCGTACTCCGGATTTCAAATCGAGATGGATGACGTCAAAAAGATGAATCCGTACCACGATCCAATCCTAGGGCCAATTTTACAGATTCGTCAATCTGAGATAGCTGCAACGGGTTTGTCCGTTGCAATTATGTCCAATATTTGGAGCTCTCCTAGTTTGCGGATAGCAAACTCTGTGAACTTAAATCTTCCGGCGCTAAAAAATATAGAAATACTGTCAAAACGTGGTGGAAAAAACAATGAGAAACAAGTGCAGAGGGCATTTGCGTCTTATATAAAGTCACTAAAATCAGATGTTGGTGATTTAACGATAGATTTTTTGAAGAAAAGAAGTCGTTTTTGCAGAGTTTGTAGTGATGTACCGTTGGAGTGGGTTTATATAGATAAACTTCCGTTGATGATGAGTCACGAGATATCAAGAACTCCGATGACTCCAGGAAATTTTGTCTTGCAGTACGCTGCCAGCGGGGATCCAATAGCAATTCGTGAGAGTGGATTGCACAAAATTCTAGTGGTACGTTCTTTTGAAGAAAACGATCCATTGAAACCTGTATTGCAAAGGACGGTGGAAGGTTTTGATATTAGCGAGCGAATAAAAGTAAATTTTGTGGATGTTGCTAGTAAAGAAGAGGCAATTTCTGCGTTAAACGAATTTGACGGCTATGTTGTGGTTTTTGATTGTCATGGAGGGCATGACGGAGAGGACTCAATCGGCTGGCTTCAGCTGGGGAAGGAGCGATGTAATACATGGGAATTTGCACACGTTGCAAGAATCCCCCCTATAGTTTTGCTCAGTGCGTGTTCTACTGCTCCCATCGGGGGGTCTCATGCCTCTGTGGCAAATGGTTTCCTCCGTTCTGGGGCTTACAGCGTTGTGGGGACATTTTTGCCTGTTGACGGACTAAGTAGTGCGGCATTCATGGCGCGAATAATATATAGAATTGATGCATTTTTGCCGGCCATAAAGGGACTTGGGTTTGATTTCGTGACTTGGAGAACTTTTATATCCGGATTTTTAAGAATGTCATATGTGACAGATGTTCTGCGTTACTTTATTGAAATTGGGCTTCTTGATCCGTTGCATTTCCACGAAATTCATTTGGAGGCAAATTTAAGGATAAATTCACTCCGGGATGATTGGTTTGATGTCGTGATCAGTAAGTTGTCAGAGAAGATCGGTTGCGGAGAAGATCGTGTGGTCGAAAAAATTAAGAATGAAAATCCGTTGCTCGAGACGATGAGGTACTGCCAAATTGGTCTTCCCGAAAGAATTGGAATTTCCTTGGAATAATGCGTATCTATTTCTTTCTATAGAGAGTAGCTTTTTAGTATTGGTCTTGCTTTTTTGTGGAAGTGCCGATTAAACTCCCCCTCGCTGCGGCAACAACCGCAGCCGAGACTGCAATCTCGATCGATCCGTCCGGAAGAAACATCAAGTTTCTACCGCTGCTGTCGTTCGCCCCTACGGGCGGGCCTCGGCAGGGAGGGCTTCGGCCCTGCCGTCTTGATGGATCGTCGGTATTGCAGACCTTGTCGTGTGCCCGCCCACCCTCACCGGTGGGTGGCTCCTCACTCAACCAGAGGCAAGACAATGGATCAACCGACCCAAGCTGTACCCATCCCACGCGGGCATCGCCCCGCAAACTGTCACTTCACCTGCATCGCGCAACGTCCTCCGTCCGGAGGTGCCCGATGAGCATTGAAGACAATCTCCTGTATGCACAAGGCGCTCTGAGCGGGCGGGATTATCTGCGGCGCACCCAGATGAACATGAAGATGCAGCGGCAGTTCATCCCCGAGACATTGCGCTTGGAATACCAACTTCGCGTCCAGAACAAGGCCCTTGAGTATCAGGCCGGGTTTCTGGATGCGATTGGCGCTTTCATGCTGACGTCGCTGGATGGTGTGACAGTGGACTTGTACCGGTGGGAAGTTCTGAGCGTGCTTCAGCGCGCGAACAAGCTGAAATAATAAAAACAGCAGTAAAAGCGAACCCGCGACGGGCGGGGGCGCCAAGCCAGGGCACAACGCCCAGCCCTCTACGTGCCGAGCCCAAAGGGCCATGCACGACACTCAAAGGCCCGACCGCCACGGTCTGAGGCCCAAACGCCGAGCGCCAACACCCAAGCGCCGCTCGCAGACATTCAAATTTTCGAGCTCAAACACTCGCGCGCCGAGGTCAGAGACCCGCGTGCCGAGCTAAAACTGTCAAACGCCGGGGTCAGAGGTCCATTCGCCGCAGTCAAAGGTCCGATATATCGGAGCTCGGAGGGCCGAACGTGGGGCTCTGAACTCGGAACATGGGGCTCAGAGGCCCAAAGATGAGGCTCAGAGGCCCAAAGATGAGGCTCAGAGGCCCAAAGATGAGGCTCAGAGGCCCAAAGATGAGGGTCAGAGGTCCAAAGATGGAGCTCAGAGGTCCAACCATGGAGTTCGGAACTCCAAAGATGGAGCTCAGAGGCCCAACCATGGGGTTCAGAACTCCAAAGATGGGGCTCAGAGGTCCAACCATGGGGTTCGGAGCTCCAACCGTGGGGCTCAGAGGTCCAAAGATGGGCTTCAGAACTCCAAGCGAGGGGTTCCGAACTCCACATGCCGAGCTTGGAGCTTCGAACGTCGAGTTCAGAACTCGGAGCGCGGGGCCAAGGGGGGCAGCCGGCAGGCCGGGCCTGTCGGGATTTCCGGGCCCGTCAGAATTTCCGTGTTCTTCATCGGCCGTGAAAGCGCACCGTTAGGTGCCACCGTGCGCGGCGATGAACATGGTGACGGCCGCCCGGCAATAGGATTCGATTTCGTTGTCATCCTCTGCTGTGGCTTCATCGAAGCGCGCGATCAGCAGCAGATCGGATCCTTTGAAAAGCGCGCCAAACAAACGGGCGGACAGGTGCGTATCGGGCACGTTCAGCATCCCCTTCGCGTGCAACTGACGCAATACGGCCTCGATGTGGGCGACGACATTGGCCGGCCCGGCTTCGTAATGGAGCTTGCTTAACGCCTTTTGATTCGTCTTGTCGGCCAAAACCATGGCTTCGACACTGCGGACGTCCGGGCTCAGCAGCGTGCGCAGCAGGGATGACCCCACCGCCATGAGCTGATCTTCGGCCGAACCGTCGACGCCTTCAGAAAGGGCCTGCGGTGCAAATTGATCGCAGCGGGCCACCATGGCTGCGCTGAACAGCGCCTCCTTGTTCTCGAAGTGCCGATAGATGCTCAGCTTGGATATCTTCGCCCGCTGCGCGACCTTGTCCATCGTCGTCGCTTGAAAACCCAATTCCACAAAGAGTTCGCAGGCGGCGTCGACGATCGTTTGGCGAAGCGCTTCGTTGGCGGGCCGGCCGCGCCGGCTTTGGTTGTTTTCGGTCACGGCAATTACGGTACTTGACAGTATTGAAATTGGTTAATACGATACCACTCAGTATCGCAATGTGCAAGACAAGGGCAGGTTTCAACCGGTTGTGCAGATCAGGTTTCCCCGGCCCACCCCTCATCCACAACACGGAGCCCCATCACCATGAATGACGTCATCATCATCGGCGGCAGCTTTGCCGGCCTCGCCGCCGCCCTGCAGCTTGGCCGTGCCCGCCGCAAGGTCACCGTTCTCGATACCGGCCGGCCACGCAACCGCTTTGCCGGCCACTCGCATGGCCTGCTCGGCCACGATCACAAGCCGCCGTTGGACATCCTGGCCGAGGCGCGGCAGCAGCTTGCGCGCTATCCAACAGTCAGCCTCGTCCACGCCCGGGCCGAGAGCGTGTCTGGCGCCATCGACGATTTCTGCGTCATCACTGACGATCACGAAACCCTGAGGGCGCGCCGCGTGATCCTGAGCTATGGCGTCGCCGACCAGATGCCTGATGTGCCGGGCTTTGCCGAAAGCTGGGGCACGTCCATCGTCCCGTGCCCGTATTGCGACGGCTTTGAAGTCGCCGGCCAGCATTGGGGCCTCGTCTGGTCCAGCCCGCAGTCGTATCAGTCTGCCAAGCTGTTCCGCGATTGGACTGACAAGTTGACTGTCTTCGCCGATGGTCGCGACATTGCGCCCGATATTCAGGCCGATCTGGCGCGCCGCAACATCCCTCTCGTCGATGGCCGGATCGTCGAGATCGCCCACGAGAAGGGCCATATCACCACCGTCAATCTCGATACCGGCCGCAATGTCGCGGTCGACATCCTGTTCGCCAATCCGCGCAACAAGCCGTCCGCAAGCCTGCATGAATCCCTGGGCCTCGCCACGCTCGATACGCCCACCGGCGTGGTCCTCAACGTCGACGACCGACGCCAAACCAGCATGCCCGGCATCTACGCCGCCGGCGACCTCGCCACGCCGTTCTTGCCCTCCGTTACCCAGGCGTCCTCGCAGGGTGCGATGGCGGGCATCTTCGCCCAGCAGTCGATGGTTGTTTGAGTGCAGAGATTCCCTGTTCTCGTTGCGTCGTCGCCTTCGAAAAGGTTGGCGTAGACCGACGCGGTGAAAGGCGGATCGTCAAGTCAAGGAGATGACATGGCAAAGCAAAGTGCTGATCAGGTCGGTGACTGGAATGGTCAAAGCGGTGAGCGCTGGGTCGCCAACCAGGCCCGGCTGGACGCTCTGGTAGCGGTGTTCGGCCAGGCCGCGATAGAAGCCGCCGCGCCCGCAGCGGGCGAGCGCGTGCTGGACATCGGCTGCGGCGCGGGCGCGTCGAGTCTGGCTCTAGCAGCCCGCGTTGGCGCGGAGGGGCAAGTGCTGGGCGTGGACATATCCGAACCGCTGATCGACCGAGCGCGCGCGCTTGCGCCAAAGGATTCGCCGGCGCTGTTTCAGGTGGCCGACGCCAGTAGCGCAGCGCTGCCCGAAGGCGCGTTCGACATCCTGTTCTCGCGTTTCGGCGTGATGTTCTTCGACGATCCGACAGCGGCGTTCGCGCATATGCGACGTGCGCTCCGGCCGGGCGGCCGGGTCGCTTTCGTTTGCTGGCGCGGTGCGGCCGAGAACGATTGGATGCGCCTGCCAGTGGGCGCGCTCAAGGACATCCTCCCGCCGAGCGCGCTGCCCAATCCCGAAGCGCCCGGCCCGTTTTCGTTCGGTGACAGGGAACGCGTGGCACGCATCCTGACGGCGGCTGGCTTTGCCGATATCGCTATCTCGCCATTTGACGCGGCCGTCCCATTCGGCGAGGGCGAAACGCGGGACGCCGCAATCGACGACGCAGTGAAGATGACGCTCGAAGTCGGCCCGCTGTCGCGGGTGCTCGCTGATCAGCCCGACGACATCCGCGCCCGCGCCTCGGCCGCCGTTCGTGCCGCCTTTGCGGGCCTTCCCGGTGAGCGGTCGGTGATGATCAACGGCGCCGCGTGGGTCGTCATGGCACGCAATCCGGCAAGCTGACAGGGATGAAGAGGGAAGACGCGCTCGGTGGAGCGAAGCGTCTGTGGTCGGGCTCAGTGCAGCCAAGCGAGTTCTAAACACCACCCCTACCGACTGCGTTGGTAAATCGTCGCTAACTCAGTGCGGTTTCGCGCTCCCATGCGCCCGAGCAGTTGGCGCATGTGGCTTTTAACGGTTTCCACGTTGATGTGCAGCCGTTCCGCAATCTCGGAGTTCGACCGGCCGCACGCCCGAACACCCGAACACCCAAACACTCAAAAATCCTCACCGTTTGGCCATTTGCGTTGACGCGGCTTCGCACGCTGCCATACGGTTGCGCCATTAAAAAAAGATGGTCGGGTCAATACATGATGAAAAAATCCGTGGAACGCGCCAGCGTCGGCGCGGTGCCTAATCCTGTGCGTCGAGCGCTGTCATTGGGTCTGGGGCTCTTCCCCTTGTTGCCGTTTTTGCCGGGGTGCGGCGGAGGGGGCGAAGACGCTTCCGCAGCGGGGCTAGGCCAGCCGGAGGGGAAAACAGGCGGTGCGGCTCCGACCGTCCCGACCGCCCCGGCCACTCCAGCACCTGCCACGGCTGCGTCGGCTTATGAGAGTGGCGTCTTCCACCATCCGGGGCTGCTGGTGACTGAAGATGCCTTCACCCGCATCCGTGCACATATCAAGGCTGGTGATCAGCCGTGGACGAACTGGTGGAACACGCTTGGCGTCGACCACTTCGGCGCCCTGGACACCAAGCCCTTCCCGCTGCCCGCCGTCTACCGGGCCGATGGCAGCAAGAACAACCTGTACGTGGACATCTGGCGCGCGTGGTCTCTGGTGCTGCACTGGAAGTTGTCTGACCCGCAAGACAACCGCTATGCCGATAAGGCGGTGGAGTTCCTGGACGCTTGGGCCAGCACCCTGAAGGTGATCGGAACGGTGCCGCCGGGCTCGACCGCCCATGACGACCACACCTTCATCATCCTGGCCGGCATTCAAGGCCACCAGTTGGCGCAGATTGGCGAAGTCCTGCGCACGTACTCCGGCTGGGCACCCGCGAGCCTGAAGCGCTTTCAGGACATGCTGCTCAACGTCTTCGCGCCCATCTGTTCGAACTTCCTCAGCGACGGGCGCATCGGCTCGCATGCCAACTGGGACATGGCCTCGATGGCGGGCGCCATGGCCATCGGCGTGTTCTGCGACAAGCCGGATCTGTACCGCCTGGCCTACGACTGCTACGCGGGCAACAACCGGGGCAAGCTGCGCAATTTCGGCAACGGCTCGATCGTGCACGGCGTGTACTACATGCACCCGGGCCATTTTGGCCAGTGGGAAGAAAGCGGCCGCGACCAGGGCCACTCCACGCTCGGCATGTCGCTGGGTGGGGACTTGATGGAGATGGCCTGGAACCAGGGCGACGATCTCTACGGGCTCTATAACAACCGCTTCCTCTCAGCCGCCGAGTACGTGGCGCGATCGAACCTGCTGGACGAGAACGGCAAGCCCTACGCGATGCCCTATGCACGCGAGCAGAACCCCACCGCCCCGCACCCGGCACCGTGGACGGAGGTGAACCAGTCGTTCCAGCACCGCCGCAACGCGTGGGAGCCCATCTACAACCACTACGTCAATCGCATGGGGGTGGCCGCGCCCAACGTTGCGCGCATGGTGACGTGGTGCGAGCCGAACTACGGCGGCAGCAGCGACGACGTGATGTACCCCACGCTCACGCAGCGTCTCTCGCCCTATGCCGGGCCGATGAAGCCGCCGTCTGGGCTCACAGCGCATTTGCGCGGCAACCGCGTTGTGTTGTCGTGGTGGGGCAGCGTGGGCGCGACGTCGTATGCGGTCAAGCGCGCCAGCCAGGCCAACGGCCCCTTCAGCCTGCTGGGCACGGTCTCGGCCAGCGAGCTGCTCACCTATAGCGATACCCCGCCCAACGGCATCTGGTTCTATCAGATCACCGCGCAGGGCAACGGTGCCCCGAACACGGGCTCCAACGTGGCGCGCATTGCTGTGCCGGGTGAGTTGCGTCTGTCATTGCCGCTGAACGACCCGAACAGCACCGGCACGGTCGGCGCGGTGCTGACCGCCGCCGGCACCCGGACGTTGGTGCAGGGCACGCTGCTGGATGGCGCAACCTGGGGTGACGGGCGCGTCAACGACAAGGCCATCGCGTTCGACGGCCAGAAGGCAGGCCTGCAGTTGCCGTCTGGGCTGTTTGCTGACCTGGACGACTTCAGCATTTCTTTCTGGGCCTACGCGAATGGGCTGCATTGGGATAGCTGCATGTTCTACGCAGGGCAGGACGCGAATGCAGCCATGGCCATTGCGCCGCAGTCCGGCACGGGCGTGCTGCGTTTCATGATCTTTGGCGCAACGTTCAATGATGCGCAGGTTGTGGAAGCGCCGTGGGCCATGCCGATTCGCCGCTGGGTCCATGTGGCGGTCACGCTGCAGGGCAACACCTGCCGCCTTTATGTAGACGGCACGGAGGTGGGGAAGAACGAAGACATGCTGCTGTCGCCGCGCCAGGTTGGCGATCAGGTCACCTTCCTGGGCCGCAATTGGGCGCATCCATCGTTCAACGGGCGCATTCAGGGCTTCCGCGTTCAGGCGGGTGCATTGAGTGCCGCGGAGGTTGCGACGCTGGCGCGCTGAGGTAGCGCCACATCGCAAGGTTGCCGAACCACGCGTCACGGCCTGAAGGGTGCGCGCATGTTGCGCGCACTCGCAGTGCAGGCGGCGTTGGTTGAATCGGCGCGCGTTGGGGTGCTCGGGCAGCGCCCAATGGAGTCACATGCGGCAATCGGCCATGTGATGACCCATGCCAGCAGGCCGGACTAAGCGTAAGCGGCCGCGCTGTGCTCCACATCAAAACGTATCGCACGCAAAACGTCGCGCCATACAAGTGGCGCGTGGCGCGCCTTAGCGCGTGCGTTGATAGATCGTGGCCAGCTCTGTGCGGTTGCGTGCACCCATGCGCACGAGCAGTTGGCGCACGTGCGTTTTGACGGTCTCGACGCTGATGTGCAGCCGTTCGGCAATCTCTGAGTTCGACCGGCCGCAGGCTACCTCTTTCAGGATGTCGCACTGGCGCGGGGTGAGCGGCTTGGGCTCCAGCGTGGTGGGCGATGGGCTGGGCTCGATGCCGCTGGCCGGCTCAAGCGATTTCAAAGCGCCGCTTAGCATCTGCTGCACGTCTTCCAGCGCCATGGGCTGCAGCGTGGGCTGTGAAGGCAGCCAGGTGGAATCGTTGAGCAGCGATGTGTCCAGAAAGATGACGGCCAGCGACGTGGCAGCAGCATCCCAGCGCGCAACTATGGCGGTCGATGGAAGGCCAGGACGGCATAAGTCTGGCGGACGGGTCGACGGTGGTGTTCGCGCTGGCATGCGGGTTCCTCTTCGAAAAGCACGGTGCAACCTGACTGAAGGCAGGCAGAGGCCGGTGATGACGGCTCGCAGCCGTGGCAACCTGCCTTTGTCAGGCGCACTATCGCAAAATCGAGCGGCCTGCAACCATCGCTATGGATAGCGATCGCCAGCGCGGTGCACGTGCGCTAGGCGTTCGGGCGGGATCTGAAGTACACCGGCTATAGGCCTCGGCCGTTGTGCCGATATACCTGTTTGTATTTGTATTGATTGGCGCGCCTGGAGCCCCACGATGACTATTCAGACTCAACACCAGTGGCGAGCCGCCCAAGCGATCGATGGACCTCTCGACAGCTGAACTGCGAGCACTGCTCGATATCACCGGGCATTTGCATGAGGCATCGAGCTGCAGCGTTCTCGACCGCCCGGAAGTGGCAGAGAAGCTGGGGTCACTCCTGCATTTCGATCTTGCGGCGCATATCCAGTGGGGGCGTGACGGCATCCACCAGACACGACCAAGCGCGCTGTGGGGCCGAGACCAGGCCATGCGCGGTGAGTATCAGCAGTACTTCCATGGGGTCGACTCGATTGCGCAGTGCCTGACGGGCAGCTTTGAACCTGTCGTGATCGAGCGGAAGATCAGCCGCTCTGACTGGGGCAAGTCTGAATACTTCACAGATTTTTTGTGTCGGCATAGGGCGTATCCGGGCATCAGCCTGCGCCTGCCAGATGCCAACGGGATGCTGCTGGACTATCGGTTCAGCACCAGCGATCCAAACAAGCGTTTTGGCGATCGCGAGACATTGCTGTTGAGCCTTTTGAAGCCGCATCTGCTGAATGCGCATCAACTTCGCGTCATCCAGGAAGTGGGGGAAGTCGGCGCTGCTGCTGATGCCGGTGCGCACGTGCCGACATTCATGCTCGACGGCAAGCCACCGCCCCTGCCCAACGCAAAGGCGCGCGCCATCATGATTGGACTTTGCGTTGAAGAGCGTGACGCGCTCTATCAGCAATTGACAGAGGCGGCCAACGGATCACGCCACGGGCAGTGGAAAGGCTTCGGGTTTTGCGTGGAGCGACTGGCCGCCCCCGATGGCCCTGCGCTCGGTTGCCGGATTCACCTCATCGCACGGGGCGTGGGGTCATCCGCCTGGTTCCAGCAGCAGTTTGGCGTGACCGTGCGCGAAGGCGAGGTCTGCCACCTCATGCTCAAGGGCATGTCAGACAAGCAGATCGCCCTGGCCCTGAACATGAGTTACTGGACGGTGCGCACCCACGTGGGGCACATCATGAAAAAGATTGGCGTGGAGTCACGCAGTGCAATCGGGCTTGCCGCCCTTGAAGCTGGCGGATCGCTCAAGTAATGCACGCACGCGTGGCCATCTGTGCCGCGCCGGCAACGGTTTGGTTGCCGGAAATTCAAACATCCTCAAAACACCTTCTGCCATCGCGGTTGATGCGGTGATGCAGCCCCGCGCCGGCGGGTGTATCTGCAAGCACGTTGACGTTCCCTTCTCAGCCGCAATCGACGGTTCACCACTTCGGATGCCGCGCCGTGTTTTCGGGCGGGCAGCCGTTCCTGTCGTTTCGCACTCTTACGCTGGCCTTTCAGGCATCCGCGCGCAATGCACGGGCCATTCGTGCCCACTTGGCCAGCGCTGGTGCGTTGCTGCGTTGAGTTGGTGGGCGGTTGAAGGGAAACGCAATCCGTACATGGCTGACGGCACACGGGATCCGCGCGTGATCACGAAACATCGGCCCTGCCACAGATCGCAACGACACATTCAAGTGGAGCAGGTATGTCCGTTCACATGTCTTCATCTAACACTGCGAGCCGCGAGGCGAAGCACACAAGCCGGGGCGATATGGCCGACGCGGCCGTGGATACCGCAACGACCATCGCAGGCATGGGTGGTTTGCCAGGCCAGCAAGGTCAGCAAGGCCCAACAGACGAAACGCAGTTGAGCCTTTACCAAGGTATCAGCGCCAAGCTGGCTGCGTCGCTCGCGTCGGAAAACAACGACGACGATGATGACGATGACGACGACGTCACCCAAAACAATGGCAACCGCCCTGCGGCGGCGCAGCCCAACGCGGCACCCCAGCAGTCCAACGCGGCATCGTCGCAGCAGGCCCAGTCGCCGCAATCCACCGTAACGTGGAACGGCGGCACGCTCAGCCAATCGGAAGTGCAGATCGTGTCGGTGCTGGATCGGCATAAGGACCAATGCCCGATCAGCTGGGATGGCCTTCAAGACAAGATCAACGACCCTTCCACGCCGCCCGATTTGAAAGCGGCGCTGCAGGGCCTGGCACAAGACCAGCAACTGTTCACCGCCATCGGTTCGCAAGGTGACGGCCGTTGCGGCGGCAAGATCAAGGCCAATGACCTGGATGCGTTTACTGCGGAGCACGCGCAGGTCAGTGCGTTCAACGAGCAGCAGGCCAAGAGCTTTGAGCAGAACTACGTCCCGTCTGACGGCAACGCAAATGGTCAGCCTTCTGTCATGTCGGAAAGCGACGCGCTGCGCGAGCTTTACAAGTATTCCGACAACCTCACGAAGAACCTGGGCGAAGACGAGTTCAAGCAGATCGTTGATGGCGACGCCAAGACCGGCAAGACGCCGCCACAGGTCATTGCAGCGGCGCAGTACTTTCTCGACCACAAGGACGCCTGGAACCGGGTGACCGGCGGGGGCGAGGTCAACAAGGCAGACTTTCTGCAGGCCGCGTCGTCATCGATGAGCCTGACGCAGACCGAGCTGAATACGCTCAAGACGATGAACGGCAACCAGGCAGCGTTCTTTGGCGATGGCGATCTCACGCGAGACAAGCTGTCGAGCATGGCCAACAACAAGCAGCTCGATCCGAACGTTCGCCAGGCCGCGACACATCTGCTGCAAGACCCGGTGTTGTTCAGCCTGATGAACAACGCCATCACGGGCTACAAAACACACCACGGCTTCTTTGATTTTGGCGGTGGCCATACGGTGGATTCCGGCAATATCGCGGGCCGCGATTTCCAGAAGTTCTACGGCAACCTGTCGCAGGCAAACCAGACCGTTCAGAAGCCGCAGACCCACACGCCCAAGACCGACGCCGACAAGATGGCCGTCGCGAGCATGCTGATGGGCACGGCCGACCAGCCCGAGATCAAGTCGCCCAAGCACAACGGCGGCTTCCTGATGCACGCCATCGATGCCGCACTCAAGGTGGAAGGCAAGCTGCTGGATTGGGCGTCCATGGCGGTCGGGGCGCTGAGCTTCATTCCCGGCATTGGCGAACTTGCGGACGCGGCATCCACGGCGCTGGAGGCCGAATCCCAAGGCTGCAACATCCTGCATGCCATGGTCAGCGGCGGCAACGTGAAGAAGGCGCTGGAAGAGGCGGGCCTGAACCTGGCCGCTGCCGCCGTCGGCAACATTGGTGGCCCGGAGGTTCGGCTGGCAATGAAAGAAGGCATTACCAAAATCGTTGCCGAGAAGGCGATCAACGCCGGTATCAACCTGGGGGTGTCAGAGGCACAGGACCATGCCGAGAACTACCTGGCCGGCCTGAAGGCGCGCCTGGAAGACCCGTCGCAGTCGCCTGCTGGGCAAGATGATTCGCAGCAGGTGGGTGAGGACAGCGCGATGGCGGAACCGCCGGTTGCGCAAGTGCCGGCGCCGTCCAATGACGAGACCGAAGAGGACACCGTGGTGTGATGCTGTTCTGTATGCCGCGTTGCTCCGCGCCGTGATCATCGCCGTTGGCCCCTGGCGTTCGGATCTTGAATACCGATCCGGCGCCGGGGTCGACGATGTAGGCATTGCCAGGGATGAGGCGCGCGGTTGTTCGGCGATGTGTGGCCGTCTGGGCCGCCTCAAACAATCGGCAATCGCTTGGTCGACTTCACCTGACGAAGCGAGATGTTCGAGCGAATGCCAAACACACCGGGCAGCTTTCTCAGGACTTTTTCAACGAAGCGGCTGTAGTCGTCCAGATCATTGGCGACCACCTGGAGCAGGTAGTCGGCTTCGCCCGTGGTGTTGTCGCAGGCCAGGATGTTGGGGCTGGCGAGGATGAGCCGTTCGAACTCCGCCGTGACCTCTTCGGTGTGTTGGGTGCACATGATCTGCACGTAGACCATCACGCCGAGCCCGAGCTTGCGACGGTCGAGCGCGGCGTGATAGCCCTCGATGAGGCCGGCATCATCCAGGCGTTTGAGCCGCCGCCAGCATGACGCTTCACTCAAGGAAAAGCGCTCCGCCAGCTTGGCGTTTGAGACGCGTCCGTCCTGCTGGAGTTGATCCAAAAGGCCCAGATCGATGGTGTCCAGTGCTTCCATGAAATCTCCTTTCCACGGCGTGTCGGAATCAGAAAGAGCGCTTCGTAAGACTCCAGAAACGCCCTCAAATTAGAAAGATACTTTCGGCGACTGCGGCTTATATTGCAACGCTCATCCGCTCTGCGTTGAAATCATGAAAGCCATAGTCTACGAAGCCTTCGGCGCCGTGCCGAAGCACATGAACGTTCCTGACCCGACTCCGGCAACGGATGGCGTGGTCGTGCAGGTGATGGCCAGCGGCGTGTGCCGCAGCGACTGGCACGGTTGGATGGGCCACGATGCGGATATCGAGCTTCCGCACGTGCCCGGTCACGAGCTGGCCGGCGTGGTTGCGGCGGTGGGCGCGGATGTGACGCGCTGGAAGGTGGGTGACCGTGTGACGGTGCCGTTCGTGGCCGGCTGTGGGCACTGCCCTGAATGCCATGCGGGGCATCAACAGGTGTGCGAACAACAGTTCCAGCCTGGCTTTACGCACTGGGGCTCGTTTGCTGAATACGTCGGCATTGGCTATGCCGACCTGAACCTCGTGCGCCTGCCCGACGACCTGGACCTCACCACGGCGGCCAGCCTCGGTTGCCGCTTTGTGACGGCGTTTCGTGCCGTGGTCGACCAGGGCAAGACCACTGCCGGCCAATGGGTTGCAGTGCACGGATGCGGCGGCGTGGGCCTGTCGGCCATCATGATTGCCAACGCCATCGGCGCGAATGTCGTGGCCATCGACATTTCAGACAGCGCGCTGGAGCTGGCGCGTTCGGTGGGGGCTGTTGCCACGGTCAACGCATCGCGTAAGTCTGATGTGGTTGAGGCGGTGAAGGCCATCACGCAAGGGGGCGCGCATGTGTCGCTCGATGCGCTGGGCCATCCCACCACGTGCTTCAACTCCATCAGCAATCTGCGCCGGCGCGGCAAGCATGTGCAGGTCGGCCTGATGCTGGGCGATCACACGACGCCCGCCGTCCCCATGAGCAAGGTGATCGCGCATGAGTTGGAAATTCTGGGCAGCCACGGCATGCAGGCGCATCGCTATGGCCCCATGCTCGACATGATCCGCACGGGCAAGCTGCAGCCTGGGCGAATGGTCCGCAGGGAGATCAGCCTCAGCGCCTCGATAGAGGCATTGACCAACATGAACAGGTTTGAGGGCGCCGGCGTGACGGTGATCACGGATTTCGCGTCCTGAACGAAGTCTCGGGCCGACCCTGCGCGTCGATCGCGCCACGTGCCGCCGCTGATTGTGCGCGGTCGGTCGCCCCCCGGCGCCGCATCGCTAATCATAGCGATGGATGAACACACTGTGAACGTTATGCTGTTGCGAAACATAACAAGTGGGGTGGACGTATTGATCGACCCCGCGCCGTCGGGGTGCTTTGCCATGAAATTTGCCGTACTCACCGCCAACCCAGCGAGCTTTGCTTATGTAGCGGCTTGCCTGTCAGCGCAGGGCGTGACGTGCGTGCGATTCGACGACGCATTGGCGCTGATGCGCTCCGGGCATACCGAGGTCTTCACGTTGCTGATGATTGATGCGCAGCAGTTCAGCACGGCCGCCCGGCTGTTGCTCACGGGGCGCGAGCGCAACGCCAACATGTGCCGGCCAACGTTGGTGTTTGGCCACTTTGCCAGCCGCCACGAAATGCTTGGCGTTTTCGATGCCGGCATCGACGACATCATTTCCGGCCACTTCACCGCCGAGGAGCTGTGTGCGCGTGTTCGCCGCATCCTGCGCGGGGCCGGCAAGTCGACGCAGGTCTCCCTCGATACGCAGGTGGTGGCCGGGCCCTACCGTCTATGTCGGCTGACCCGCACCGCGACGTTGGACGGCGTACCGATTCGGCTGACCGCACGCGAATTCGCCACGGCTTGGCTGTTGTTCTCGTCGTCTGGGGCGTTTCTGTCACGCCAGCAGATCGCCTCTGCGGTATGGGGTACAGAAGCCAGCGTTGCAGAGCGCTCGATCGAACAGCACATCTACAAGCTGCGCAAGAAGCTGGGCTTCGGCCCGGCGACCGGCGTTGAGCTCAAGACGGTCTACTCGCGCGGCTATCAGTTGACCGTCCAGCCGGCAGGCGAGCAGCCGGAGGGCATTGCCCCGAACGTGAAGCTGGCAGCCTGACGCGTGCACGCCGGCACGCTGGTCACGGTGCCCGTTACTTCAGCAGATCGATGGCGTCGAAGGCATAGCCGGGGCTGAGAAAGCCTTCTCCGGCGTTACCGCTGACGACGTTGATCTTCAGCTCGTTTTCACCCACCACGAAGGCCGATGCCGGAATGTCGAAGGCAAAGGTGGCGTTGTTGCCGCGGTAGGAGCCCGCCGTGAGGCTACGGGTGGCCGGCTCAACTGCAGGTTGCGGCGCGGGTGCGCTCCACTGGTTGACCGTGATGCTCGGGCGAGCATGGGCGAAGGCCGTGGTAATGCCGATGCGCAGCCGGTGATCGGCTATGTCGCGGGCCCCAAGCCGGAAGCGCACAACCAGCGTGCCGTTGATGGCTTTCCACTGATACGCGGGGAAATCGCTGGCGGGTGTCGATCGCCCGATGATGTATTCCGGCACGCCCCACGGCTGCATCCGAACATCGGATGGATGCATCACCGTGACTTGATTGCCGTTGCGGAACTCGCGCGGGCTGCCGTCCCACGTGCCAATGCGCCATAGCGCGGCATCGTGTTGTGGATCGTGATCGATGCCGCCGCACGCGCAAGGCGTTGGGCGATCGGCCTGGATGTCCACGTTGAAGCGTTTTACCTGCAGCTCGTTTCGGTAGAGCGTGGCCTGATACTGGCCGGGCAGCATGCCGCGCAGGTGAAAGTGACCGTCTTTCGTAGAGACATCACCCCAGTACTGCGCGTGCGCGTTACTAAGGGCCAAGGTGTACGGGGCGTCTTCCATCAGGCCAGTGAAATGGCCTTCGAGTGAGCCGCGCTGGTTTTCCGGCACGTAGCCGGGCAGGTCCATGTCTTTGAACCAGTGGGTGCTTACGTCACGGGGCGGTTCGCCGTCGGTAAAAGCGAGAACGTAGCTGTTGAGCACGCCCATGCGGTAGGGCTCGGTCTGGTTCTCACCGTAGTTGACGATATAGGTCAGTTCCTGATCTTCAGCGCCCTGGTCTAGCAGGCTGCGATAGAACGGGCCGCCCGACCCGCCCTCGTTGTTGTCGCGCACCATCCACATGCCCACGCCCGGGCCGGTCGCGCCAAAGTACTGCCAATCCTTCAGGCGCATGTTGGAGTAATGCTTGGAACGGGTTTCGCCGTTGGCCAACCCAAAAACATCGTGCGCTTCTACACCGCGCACGGCGGTGGTGATATCCGCGCATTGCGGCCCGTCGGGCAGACGTGCATGCGGCACCCGCACGACAAAGCGCACGAGGTTTGGCTTGGGCTCCGCCGTGAAATACGTTGCCATGTAGAGGTTGGGCTGCCCGCGGCGCGCCATGTACACATGAGTCAACGCCCCGGCGCTGACGGTGATCTTGATGGCGTCGTTGCCCACGCGTGCCGCGTCCACATTGACGCGATTATCCCCGTCATACAGGCCCGAAAAACCGGAGTTCACCTGACTGCCCTTACGCGGGTCTTGATACTGCACGCCGTGCCAGAGCAAGGAGACGATGTCGCCCTTGCCGCGATCACCGCCGTTGGCTCCTCGCGTTCGGATCTTGAATACCAATCCGGCGCCGGTATCGACGGTGTAGGCGTTGGCATCCGCGCTGATGCCAAATTGACCAATCTGCGACGGGTGCGAGCCAGTCGGGACACCGTGGTCCGCCTCGATGGCTGCGTCATTGCCGATTCGGCAGGGTACTGCGCGGTTGTATAGCGGTTCGGCGTTCGCAAGCTGCGCGCAGACCGGTGAGAGCGCAAGGGTGACAGCGCTGAGCAGTCTCAGGCTGAAGCTGAGGCGTTTGGTCCAGTGAGGTGTGAACATGTCTGGCTCCTAACCGGCGACCGGATAGTGGCCACGGCGAATCGCCCGCGTGCAACAACGCTCCTCGGGCCGGTCGATGGAAAGGTGCTCCGCACCGGCGAAAAAAAGCCCCGAGGTGGTCAATCCCGGGGCTCCCCGACCATCTTTTCACGAAGGCTCGTGAACTATGGCTACGCGCCAGTCTACCCACGTGACCTCACGCCAGCAGCGTTGGTGAGAATAATTGAGCAATGCGTGCGCCGCCCTCGGCATACTCAGCGCCCCGGCTTCACCCAATATTCCACTGCGGCGCAATCGCCAGCAATTGCCGCCGGAGGTTCTCGATCTCGTTGGCAAAGCCCTCGGCCAGCGCGCTTTCTACCGTGGGTGTGGCGGGCGCGTGCTTCATCTCTGATGGGTCCGCCGCGCGCGGCCGTGCCAGGCGCGCCACGGTGCCGAACCGCAATGCCCGCGACATGCCGATCAGCGTATCGCGGATGCGCCGGGCGCCCAAGCCGGGCAGGGCGTCGGCACTCGGTGCAGCCAATGCCCCATGCGTTGCATTGAGCAGTTCCAGCGTGCTGATGCAGATGCGCAGGCTGCGCTGGATGTTCTCCAGCCGCTCCACGGGCACGTCAATCTCTTTGGACACGGACGGCATGAGCGAGCGCAACTGCACCAGCAGCGTATTGAGCTTGCCGAGGTGCTTGCTGCGCTCGCCAGGGGCATCGCCGGCGCGGCCGAGGCCGGCATACGCGCGGGCGCATTCCCGCAGCGCATCGGCCAGCCGGTAGCGCCACGAGTAGGTGGCATACAGCGGCAGCGCAAATGAGAACAGCAGCGCAATGGCAATCCCTACCAGCACGTTGAGCGTGCGCCATGCGCCGTCGAGCAGGTTGTTGTCGCCATGCCCCACCACGATGACCAGTGTGATGGCGGCCAGCAGCGCGATATAGCCGCCCTTGCCGATGGCGTGATACGCGCAGATGCCGCAGGCAATGGCCGTGAGCGCATACGTGAGCGGCAGGTGCCCAAGCCACGTCTGCTGAACGATGATCAACAGGCCCGCCACCGCGCCGATGAGGGTGCCCCAGGCGCGTTCGGCCGCGCGTTTGCGGATGTTGCCGTGGTGCTGCAGGCCGGCAATGACGATCAGCAGCGAGATGGTGGCCCACTCGCCATGCGGCCAGCCGAAGCCGGACGTGACGGCAATGGAGAGCAGCACGCCCAGGCCGACGCGCGTGGCATGGATGTACCGCGCATGCTGATAGCGCCGATGCGGGTCTCGCACGAGGCGGAGCAGGGACAGAAAGGGTGCAGGTAGTTTCACGGTGCGGGGCGCACGAATGGAAATCGACATAAGCAAGATCGTTGCAGATTCTGGGGCGCGACGTACATAGGACAGGCGCTACGTTGGTGCCGATGCCTTGATATGGTGCGCGCCGGGTGCAAGTGGCGCGTCAGGGCTTCGGGTTTCCCCTAGGTATTGCACAAAGCTTGCCATGGGCTAGTGAGCTTTTTTGTGTATTGCGTAAAGGCCGGCGCTTCAGAGCGCGCGGGATTGTGTCGATTACGAGGCATAGCCCGATAGGCAACGCTCCGGGCTGCCCGGGATGTTGCCGATCCACCTCGAACAAGATCCAGTCTTATGACGACGCAGGCGCTATCGCCCTGGCTAAGGTTATTGAGCGCCGCCGAGCGCTTCGACCGCGGGCCGTATTTCATTGCCGTTCGGCGCGGGCTGGCGCTCTCTTTGCCGCTCATCATGGTGGGCGCGCTGGCGCTGCTCTTGCGCAACCCGCCCACCGCCGGCATGCGCCACGCGCTGTTGAATGCCTTTGGCACGCGGCTGGATGTCTTTTGCGACAGCGTGTTGGCCGGAACGATCGGCATCGGCGCGCTGGTCGCCCTCTTTGGGTTTGCCGAAGTGCTGGCGAAGCTGCACAACCAGCGCGCCGGGCATCGCGTGGTCAACCCGACCGTGGCGGCGGTGGTGGTGGTGTCGTGTTTCTTTACGCTCATCGCGCCAGATGCGAATGCGTCTTTGATGGCGTCGCTCTCGCTGGGGCAAGGGCTGTTTGGCGCTTTGCTGGTCGCGTCGCTGGGCGGCAGCCTGTTTCTGAAGCTGTGCGGCATCCGCCGTTTGCGCATTCCGTCCCACCACTTGAGTAACGATCTGCTGGTGGGCGATGTGCTGTCGGTCATGCCGGCCGGCATGCTGACGATCTTGACGTTTGCGGTGCTCAAGGTCGCCATGGCCTGGGCGGGTTGGCCGCAGCTCATGGCGGCATTTGGCACGCACCTGGAGGCGCCGTATTCGGAGGTCTCCAACAGCCTGCTGTTTGGGCTTGCCTACGAAACCGCGGCGCAGGTGCTCTGGCTGTTTGGCATCCATGGGCCGAACGCGCTGTTTGCCGTCCACCAACACATACTGGAGCCCGCCGCGCAGGCCAATGCGGCGGCAGTTGCCAGCGGTGGCTATCCGCCGTTCATGTTCACTGACCACTTCTTTGCGGTGTTCGCGCGCATGGGTGGCTCGGGCGGCACGCTCAGCCTGATCCTGGCGCTGCTCATGTCCAGGCGCACGCTGCGGGGGCGCAAGATGGCGTTAGTCGTCATGCTGCCGGCGCTGTTCAACGTGAACGAGCCATTGCTCTTCGGGCTGCCGGTGGTGTTGAACCCGGTCTATGCGATTCCGTTCCTGCTCACACCGCTGGTGCAGATTCTGATTGCCTATGCGGCCACCGTTGCCGACCTGATGCCCAAGACCGGCTACAGCGTGGCGTGGACCACCCCGGCGCTGTTCAGCGGCTACGCGGCCACGGGCTCGGTATCAGGCGCGGTGGTCCAGCTCATTGCCCTGGCGGCGGGCGCGGCAATCTACCTTCCGTTTGTGCGCATGGCGGATGTCTTGTCCGCACGGCGCAGTCAGGACGTACTGGCTTCTCTGCTGCAGATTGCCGAGTCGCCCGAGGTGAGCGTCAAGGGCCGGCGGTGTCTGGACCTGCCCGGCGACGAGGGCCGCATGGCGGTGGCGCTGGCCAGCGACCTGGAAGGCGCCATCAAGAAAGACGGCCAGATCTTTCTGGAGTTTCAGCCGCAGGTGGATTGCACAACCGGGCGCGTGTTTGGCGCCGAGGCGTTGCTGCGCTGGCAGCACCCGGTGCTGGGGCGCGTGGCGCCGCCGATTGTTGTGGCGCTGGCCGATGACATTGACCAGATCGACCAGTTGGGCCTACGCATCCTGTCGCTGGCGTGTCAGCAGCGCGCTGCGTGGCGCGATGTCTTGCCGGACGATTTCGTGGTCGCCGTCAATCTGTCGCCACGGCAGTTGCTGGACTATGCGTTCCACCGCAACGTGCTCGACATCCTGCACCGCGAAGGGTTGTCACCAACGCAGCTCGAACTGGAGATCACCGAAACCACGATGCTGCTGCCGGACATCAACGCCATCGGCAACCTGAAACAGTTGCGGGAGGCTGGCGTGAAAGTCGCGCTCGATGATTTCGGGATGGGGCATACGTCGCTGCACTACCTGCGCGAGCTGCCGCTGGACACCGTGAAGATCGACCGCTCTCTGGCAGATGTGAGCGCGGGCAGCATCAACGAACACATCGTGCGCAGCATCGCGAGCCTGAGCCGGACGCTGAACCTGTCGACGGTGGTCGAAGGTGTGGAAACCGAACAGCAGCTCAAGCGCCTGTCGGCCCTGGGGTGCGACCGTTTTCAGGGGTATTTCTTCAGCCGCCCGCTGGCGCCGAGCGTATGTCAGCAGTTTGTGCTGGATGCCAACCTGCGGCCGTTGGCACACGCGCTTTGAAGGCGGGGGCGCGCTGGGCTTACCGGTACTTGCCTACAAAGTTTTCGCAACGACGGACCCGATCAACCTTCGCGGCCCATCGGTACAGGCCTTCCATCAGGCTCTTGCTGACCGTGACCGGTTGACCATTGATCTGCCCCAACACTTCCGATTGATTCTGGTAGGGCTTCTCAAACAGCAGCTTCATCTCGCTACCGCCGCCAAGCGCCAGGTAGACGGCCTCGCGAGGCTCGAACTGCAGTACGAACGAGTTGCTGCGCACGCCGGTGCGCTCGATGGAATCAGCAAAGTTGGCGATGAGCGCGGCGTCTTCGGTGCTGTATTCGCAACCGGCGTCTTTCAGTTGCGCTTCGTCCACGGCCTTGAGCGATGCCACGGCGGGGTCCATCAAATACAACGTGATCGCACGCGCCTTGCGCATCCGCGCGCTCAGGCCTTCGGCTTCCCAGTAGCTTTGTTCGACCTTGACGACGGGCTCCGCTTTTGGGGTGGGCTCGGGGGCAGGCGCTTCGGCTTGCGGGGCTTCAGGCATGGGCGCTTCCGCTTGAGGTGTGCCCGCTTGAATGACTTCCGTCTGGAGCGCTTCGTTTTGCGGCGCGTCCGTCAGGGGCGCTGCCATTGAGATTTGTCCGAAGGCCGCTTGGCTCATGCTGCAAGCGCAGGCCAAGACCAGCGAGATGATCTTTTTCGACAACTCCTACCCCTTCTGAACGTACGTTGTTGTGTTGTAAATGCTAAGCCGGCGAGATGACGGAGCCAGCCGGCGGTGTCTATTGCGTCGAGCGCGGTGCCGGCCATCGCCGCATTGCGCCGGGCGTTTCGGGCATCTGCTGCAGTGGTGTCTTCGTCAACACGTAATAGTGATGCCGCCCGCTGCGGTCTGCAATGTCGAAGAGATAGCTGCCTTGTGAAACCACCATCGTCGCGAACGACGGTGGCATGGTGCCGGAGTTCACCGGGTCTGGGTTGGCCTGCCGCATCAGAGAGAAGAAGTTGACCTCGCCGGTCAACGCATCGCATTGCATGGCGGTGTAGCGGTGGTTTTCGACATACCACCCTCGGCAGTCGGACCCGGCCAGCGTTATTGCGCCGGTGGTCGGGCCCATCATCTGCAGGCTGAGTTGGTCTGAGCCGTCTTGCTTGCTGACGATGGCTTGCGTATAGCCGCGGCCATCGTCGTTGCGGCTGTCTGTGATGGTGTAGCTGCCAACCAGTTCATTGGCGGCCCGCTGCAGGGCGAGCTTCTGCTGTTCGGGCGTGCGCGGGTCTTGATAGCTGACGCAACCCGCGAGAGGCGCGATGGCGCAGAGCGTTGCGATGGTGCGAGCGAGCATGGTCGTGGCGGGTTCCTTGGCGAACGGATTCTACGCCGGGCCCGCAACACCAAACGCGAGGTTCCTGGGCCCAAAACGTCGGGCCCGAGCCGGAGACCACCGGAAACTGCGCTGGGCGGATGTCGATCATGGCCAACAAAAAACCCGCCCTAGAGGCGGGTTCTGCTGGCTCGGCGGGCATCCAAACACGTCGGGTCAAGGCGATTGGCTTTCGAACGGGTTCGATACGGTCCTATCGCCCCGCAGCACGTCTCTGATCCACGCCGGTTCGGTTGGCTGTACAAAGCCCATGCGCCGATAACCGACCAGCTTGTCTTGGCTTTCCCACTTCTTCATCTTGTCGATGAACTGCTTGGGGTAGTCCTTTGCCCGGCAGGCAATGTTGCACCATGGATCACAGATCAAGGTGTCCGGATTCCATAGCTTCATGTTGCTATGAAGCTGATGGGGTGCCAGGCCAACGACGGCAACGCAGTGGGCAACGTCGTCGTCATCGCCGCCGAGCTCCAGAATCTCTGCGGGCAGCGCGTGGTCCTGCCAAAGATGATGCACTGCCAACAGCGCCAGCTCCTGGCACTGGTGCGCCTTGCCTTTCTGCACAGCGAGCAACGCGTTGGGCTGGCTGCGTATCCGGTTGACTTCATCGGTCGCGCGCTGCTGCCGAAGGCGTTCTGCCTCGGTATCGCCCCTCACCTTGTTGCCCGACTTCAGATTGGGCTTGTAGTAGGTCTCGCGCACGTGGGTCAGCACGGCTGCGACAGCCGTTTGCGTCTGCGATGGGCCGTCATGCTGCGCCGACGGAAGGACCGCGGTGCGCCGCGTTTGCAGTGACGACGTGCCGGCGCCCGACGTGGCCGCCCGGTTGCGGCTCATGTTGCCCAGTTGGCTCAGTTGCCCACCAGCCTGGCGGGCGTTGCGCGCTTGCGCACGACCGGTGTGCTGAGTTGATGGCGCCGTCGCTGGCTGGGTGTCGCGCGCGCGGTTGATCGAGGTGCCGGCCGGCTTCGAAATGCAAAGCCCCATGTTGGTCTCCAAGGGGAATTCAACGAAGCCGACAGTGTTGCGTGGGGTGCGCGTAGCGCAAATGCGCCTGTGCGAAGCGAGAGCTGTGCGTGCGAAGTTCAGCGGCGTGCCTGCGCACGCGCACTAGCCCCGCAAATCACACGTCATGCCAGTGGTGGAAGGTCGCGGCTTGCCCGTGGTACACGCCATCGCTGTCGATCAGATTCCAAACGGTGCCGCCTTCAATCCAGAATCGCCTTCCGGAGCGCGAGATGCGCACGCCCCGATAGCCCGTGGCGAACCGCGCGTGCGTACCGATTCGAGCAATTGCGCGCGTTCTTCACGGTTCGGTTGCTCTGCCGAAAAACGCGACCGTAACGCCGTGATGCCATTCCAATCGTATTCAAAGCAGCGCTGCGCGGCCCGGTTCGCATAGATGAAGCACGGATCGGTGTCGGTGTTGTGCGCCAGCACGCAGAAGGGCGCGTCTTCATAAAGCCACCGGGCCGCATCGGCGGGCGCGATACCGTTGTCGATCAGCGGCGTGCCAACGAGCCGCTGGTGGCTGTCGGCCAGCAGGTTGAAGAACTGCGGGTCCAGGCTTAGGGATACCGTCATCGCGTTGTATCGGTCGTCTTCGGGAAGGGCGGCTCGGGATTCTAGCAACCGCGCGCTACAGCGTCCGACCCAGGAACAGCGTGCCCGGCACCGGGTTGAACGTGACCGCCGGTGCGGGCGTGAAGCCCAGCGACAGGTAGAGCTGCTGCGCGGCTTTGAACTCGGCCAGTACGTCCAGACACATGCGGGCATAGCCGGCGGCCTTGGCGTCTTGCAGCAGGCGCTCGACAAGGCGGCGGCCGAGCTGCTCGCCGCGTGCGGCGGGGCGGACGTAGACGCGTTTCATCTCGCACGTGGTTGCATCCACCTCACGAAACGCGGCGCAGCCGACCACGGCATCGGCTTTCCAGGCCAGCAGCAATTGCCCGCGCGGCGCGGCGTAGTTGCCGGGCAGGGCAGCAAACTCGGCTTCGTAGTCCTGGAAATCCAGGCTGACGCTGGGGCTGGCCACGTATTCACGAAAGATGGCCTGCACGGCGGCCATGTCGGCAGGAAACTGCGCGGGGCGGATCTCGATCATCGGGTTCACGTCCTTCTAGTGATGGGCAGGCAGAAACAAAAAACCCGCCTCGGGAGGCGGGTTCAGCGGGCTTGGCGCCACGCACTACCGTCCCGTTGGCGGGGCGGTGCGAATCATCTGCAGGGTGGTGGCGGGCGCGCGTTGCATGGCGCCATGTTGCCACCGGTGTGCGTTGGGGCACAAGTTGCGCATGGCTTAACCGACCAGGTGGCCGTTGCTGCCGATCATGGTTACGTCGACATAGTCGAGCCCGGCGTGGTTGTTGCGGTCGTAATGGACGCGCACGCCGCCAAAGTCGCGCGTGCCGAAGCCTTCGAGCGCCTGGATGAAGGCGTCGCGCGTGGGGTTGCTGCCGCAGGCCTTCAGGCCCTCCACGATGACGCGGGCGGTGAGAAAGCCCTCCACCGCTTCGTAGGTCTGGTTGTTGTGGTCGCCAAACTTGTCGTTGGCCTCGCGAAATGCGCGCACCAGCGGCTGGGTCCGCACGTTGGGGCCGGGCATGACCTGCGTGACAGCCACGCCATGGGCCAGCGTGCCGGCTTTCTCGAACACGGTCTTGGGCGTGGTGACGGACAGGATCCACGGCTGCGGCAACGGCACGGGGCCGTGCTTGGCCTGATAGCGCATCAGCATGTCGGCCACGGAGGTGGGCGACGTAAACAGCAGCGTGGTCTGCGGGTTGGCCGCGGCAATCTTGTCGACCACCATGTCGATGTCGTCGCCCTTGGCGTTGTGCGGGATGAGCGCGACGATCTGCGCGCCGAACTTGCTTGCGGCAGCCTTGGCGGCGTCGGCATTGCCGGAACCGAAGGGGTTGTCCTGGTAGACCACGGCCACGCGCTTGAGCCCGATGGTGGTGGCGTGCTGCACCATCTTCGTGACTTCGTCGGCGTAGCTGGCGCGCGTGTGGAACAGCGGTGCGCTGGCTTTGCGCGCGGCGGTGGCGCCGGTCATGGCGCCCACCATCGGCAGGCGGTATTGCTCCAGCAGCGGCAATGCGGCGATGGTGTTGCCGGTGCCGCCCATGCACACCAGCCCGAACACGCCTTCCTCCATGAGCGTCTTGACGTTGGCCACGGCCTTCTCTGGCAGGTAGTTGTCTTCCAGCCGCTTGACGACCAGCTTGCGCCCGGCCACGCCGCCCTGGGCGTTGACTTGCTCAAAGCCGGCCAGCAGGCCATTGGTGTAGTTCTTGTACAGCCCGCCCCACACGCTGTCGAACCCGACCGTCTGCCCAAAGACGATCTTGTCTGCAAACACGCCGGCTTCCGCCGCGCGTGCCATGGGCGACAGCATCATTGCGCCGCCCAGTGCTACCGAACTCCGTACGAATTGCCTCCGGTCCATACCTGTCTCCGCCCCTTGTTTTATTGGTGGTGTGGCAGGAGTGTCGAAAAGGTGAGCGCCGGCCGAAATGGCGGATAACCCTGAGATGCGGTTTTTTCTGACACGGAGACGAGACTTCTGAAGGGGGGACGGCTCACTCTTCGTCTGATGACAGCAACGTCGCCAATGCAATGCCGCGCAGCTCTTTCACTGTTCCGATGTTTTTCTCTGGATTGCCGCACGCAACACCGCGCGGATCGCTGATATGCGTGTCCCCCGACGGCTCGACCAGAAACTGCAGATCGTCGACCACCGTGCTGGTTCTGCGAAGAGTTTCGATTGTGGAACTGCAATCCTCGACCATCTTTTGCGTGAGGTATTTGCCCTCCGGTACCGAGCGTCCACAAGAAGCAACGATGTCTGAAGAACCGAGCGCATCGGCCAGGTAGTTTTGCTTGATGCCGATTCTGTCCCCCACCCGAACGAGGTCTCGTATCTGCACGGTCCGAAAGCCGCGATTCCGCAGCTCTGCCAAAGCGTTCACCTCACGCAGTGCGTGGGCGGTTGGCGTGTCAAACCTGCCGATTGCGTCGGGCCGGATCACCGCCAGGCAGGTGGTCGGGTCTCCCTGGATTCGGTAGACGTCCTTTTGGCTGCCCGCGCCGATCAGCGGGCCGACGCTCTCTTGCGCAAAAGAGGCGATTCCCACGGTTTGCCAATGCAACGAGGCCGCAAAGGCTTCGGCCAACTGATCGGCCTCCGGCACAGCGTTGTCGGATGGCGTTGCGCTGCGCCGTCTGCTGGCATATCGAGGCAACGAAGCCAGCGGGCCCTCGCCGGTGGTTTGGACATGCGTGGATGCGCCCGCAGTTTGACGGGCCGCGGCGAGGGGGCGTTCGGCGGCGATCTCTCGGTCGAGCGGCGTAGATGCGGGCGTTGGACCTTTGCGGTTAACTGGATTCACGTCTGACCATTCAAATCAAGTGCTAATGAAGGGGCCTGTGGCCTCGGATGGCGCACCGTCACAAGCGTACGCATTCTGGATGGCGCCCCGGAGGTGGATTGCGAAATGTTGGAGCAGTAACCGACTTGGGCGCAGTCCAGATCCGGCGGTGGGCGCTCATGCCTCCACTGGGTACCGGGGCTGACCGGCGGCGAGAGGGGCGCAGCCGCACGGCAGCACAAACGCTGCGCCGTCGTGCCCGGCCAACTCGAAGTACACGCTGCTGGGGGGCAGCAGATCGATGATCCGGAACGCGCCCCCCGCATTGAAGGCGATGGCGTGAGACACCAGCGACACCACCACCGACCCATCTGCATGGCGCGCATTGGCGGGGTCGGAGAGTGCCGGTAACTTCCAGCCACTCAAGCCAGCGCGTGCCATGGCCGCGAGGATGTCGGCATGGGCGTCTTGGGCGCTGGCGGGTGGCGGGTCGATCTTGGCGAGTTCTTTGCGCAAGCGGTGCAGGCGCTGCCGCGTTTCGAGCGTCCGCAAGGCTTTGACCCGGGTTGGCGCGGCGGGCTGGCGTGCAGCGGTGGATTTGGGCAGTTGCGTCAGGCCGGGACTGGGCGCCCGGGGTGCGCAGGCGGGTGGTGCAACGCGGGTCGGGCGCCCTGCGTGCGGGCCGTCAGGCGGGCTGTCATGCCGCGGCGGGATACCGTTCGCGCTGCTGATCTTCGACATCGGGAGTGGGTTGCACTGAGTGGTGGCCAGAGGTTGACGGTCATGCACGCGGTGTTGCGCATGACCGTCGGCCCCGGCTTGGCCGCTTGTAGCAACCCGTCGGGAGCGCGGCATCTTAGGTAACTGGCGCCGTGGCGTCACCCTTCAGCCGGGCGATACGGCGGTGAGCATTCGCATTTGCGAACAGGTCTTCGGCAGCGAAACGCCCATCGACCCGGGTTCCGGTTGAATCCTCAATTTTCCTCACTGATATACCAATGAATATGACCTGATATATCTTGGGCGAGGGTGCGGTCTGCCCAGGTGGCACCGACACGCTGTCGTTGCGGTGCCGAACACCAAGACAGGAGTGAGACATCGATGAACATGCAAACCAAGGTCGGGTTGATCCTGACCGCATCCTTGCTGGCCGCTGGCTCCGCCGGGGCGCAGACGCTGGCCACGGGCGATAGCCGCACCGTCACGCAGCCGGCGTATCCGGGCGTCTGCAAGACGATCAACGCGCGGTATTCAAGCTCGCAGCGCGCGTCGCCGCCGTCGTCTTCGTCCGACGACACCAGTGTCATTCAGCAGGCCCTGACCGACTGCAAGGGCACCGGCAAGAGCGTGGTGCTGGCCGCATCCGGCTCGAATGACGCGTTCTACACGGGCAGCCTGTCCATCAGCGGGGCGGGGCTGGTCATCAATTCGGGCGTGACGCTGTTCGGCAACGACAGCTACAGCGGCAACGCCAACCTGCTGTCATTCACGGGCACCAATGCATCGCTCATGGGCCCGGGCAAGGTGGATGGCCGTGGCGACATCATCTCCGGCACGCCGCGCCTGGTGCAGGCGAGCAACATCAGCAACTTCATCGTCTACAACGTCACGCTGGCGCAGGCCGCGCACCCGAACCTGTATGTGGAAGGTGGCAACGGCTTTACCGCCTGGGGTGTGTCCATCCGCACGCCTGCCACGCGCAAGAACGCAGACGGCATCGACATCGACAGCCTGACCAACGCCACCGTCACGCAATCCGATATCGAGGCCGGCGACGACGGCATTGCCGTCAAGACCAACTCGGGCGACATCTCCAACGTGACGGTGTCGAACACGCGGCTGCACGGCACGCATGGTCTGTCCGTGGGCAGCATCGACCAGAACACCGTGTCGAACATCCTGTTCACGAACAACTACGTGTACGGGAATGACCTGAGCGGCACGCAGTCCACCAACAACAACGGCATCAACGTGAAGACGGGCCCATGCTCGCTAACGGTCAAACAGGTGAGCTACGTCAATACCTGCATGACCGGCGTGAAGCACCTGATCGTCATGGACACCAACTACAACGCGTGCACCACGGGTGGCAGCCCGTCGCTGTCGAACATCGTGGTCAACGGTGCGTATTCCACGCAATCGGTGTCGGGCGCATACACGAAGATCGACGGCCGCAACGCGAGCTTCCCGGTCAATGCGTACCTGGCCAACGTCAGCCTGGATGCCACGGCGCAAAGCGGTGACCAGTACGCCAATGTCGGCCTGTACAAGTCGAATGATGTGCCGTCGGGCACCGGCGTGACCACGTCGAGCTTTACGATGTCGGGCAGCGTGCCGAGCTGTTCGTTCTAATCGGCTGCACGTACCTCGCCATGCAGCGGCGCCGCACGGCCCTGCATGGCGCGGGCACCGTCAATGCGAATCCGAACTGAAACCCTGCGCGACGGGCAAGGCCTGTACTTGTGTGCGGCGGCGGCCTTTGCGGCCGTCATCGGTTTGTCGATTGGCGTGCTTTCGACGCAGCTGCATGAATCGGAAAACGCCGCTGCCAATGAGCCGCACACATCAAGCGCCGCCGTCTTATCGGCCCAGCCCGCAAGCGCGCCGGGCACAACATCGTCCCGCGTGGGCACCGCTCCTGCGCTCGCCATTACAGAGCAGCAAACGCTGGTTGTGGATACCGCGTTGCTCAATGTGTTCAACACCTTCTTGCTCAAGCCCGACGGTGACCGCGCTGAACAGTTGGCGGCCTATCTCAAAAGCAAACTCCCACCCACCGCGCTGGCAGAAGCCGTACAACTGGCCGAGCGGTATCAGGCATACATGCAGGCGCATGACGAGCTGCTGGCTGCCCAGCACTTGAACGGCAACATACAGGCCGCCACCGTCGATATCGATCGCATCGCCATCTGGCGCGAACAGCGCGACCGCCTGCGGCAACGCGTGCTAGGCGATCGCGTGGTGCAGGCCTGGTATCAGAACGACGATGCACAGCTCGATCAGGTGCTGCAGGAATGGCGACAGCGGGTGGCGGATGCACAGGGCGTGACCCTGCAGGGCGAGCGGTATCCGGTGCCGCATTGGAATGATCCGGCGCAGGAGGAGAGGCACCGGGAGTACATGGTGGGGGTGTTGCGCGGGGTGGTTAGGGGGTATGCGGAGCAACGGATGAGGTAGGACTGACGTGCCAATGCGCTATCCACGCGTTCGCCCACACTTCGCTCCACACCAAACCGTTTTCCGCGCAACCAAAGCCCATCCCCGCTACGATCCTCCGGTACGAAATTGCGGCCGCAGCCGCCAAACAGGAGGGCACTCCGTGCCGCACACCGACACGCCCCCATCCAGCCACGCCACCGATCTGGCCCTGCTGCTCACGCTGTCGACCCTGTGGGGTGCGTCGTACACCTTCATCCGCATGGGCGTGGAGACCATTCCACCGCTCACTTTCATTGCCGCCAGAACGTTGATCGCAGCGACGCTGCTGTTGCTGTGGATGCGCAGTCGCAACGTTCGCATGCCGCGCGACAGGCGAGTCTGGATGCGCTTCGGCGTGCAGGCGTTGCTCAACAGCGTTGTGCCGTTCACGCTCATCGCGTGGGCCGAGCGCTCGGTGGGCGCGAGTCTGGCGACCATCCTGAATTCGACGTCGCCCGTGATGGTGTTTGTGGCGACGGTGCTCATCACGCGGCACGAGCCGGTGTCGTTGCGTAAGCTGATCGGCGTGGTTGCCGGGTTTGTCGGCACGTGTCTGGTGATTGGACCGAGCGCGCTCGATGGGCTGGGCGGGCAGCTTGTTCCGCAACTGGCCATCGTGGCGGCGACGGCCTGCTATGCAGGTGCGGCCATCTACGGCAGGTCTTTCAAGGGGCTGCATCCTGCGGCGCCGGCTACCGGCTCATTGCTGGTGGGGGCATTGGTGCTCACGCCCGCGAGCTTGCTTGTTGACCACCCTTGGGCGCTTCAGCCTTCTGCACGTTCGTTGATGGCGTTGATGGCGCTGGCGGCGTTCTCCACGGCGCTGGCCTTTGCCATCTACTTCCGGCTCATCCAGACGCTGGGTGCGATCGGCACCACCGCGCAGGCGTATTTGCGTGTGCCGATTGGCGTGGCGATCGGCGTGGTGTTTCTGGGGGAGTCGTTGCCGTCTTCGGCGTGGATCGGGCTGGCGTGCGTGGTGGTGGGGGTGGCGGCGATGTCGATGCCGGGCCGGGCCACGCAAGTGCGGCGGGCGTAGCGGGACGTAACCGCATCACCGCATCACCGCGTCACCGCGTCACCGCGTCACCGCTCCCGATCCCCCGCATTGCTCGCCGCCAGCCGCCCGAGTTCCGCGCGCGCCGCTGCCAACCTGGAACGCAGCACGGTGTTTTCGATCAGCAACAGCAGCAGCACAAAGCTCGCCCCCAACAGCCCGAACACGCGGCCGGCATAGAAGCCGAGGTCATATCGCCCGCCATTGAAGACGGCGCTGAGCGCGACATCGCAGATCCACACGCACAGCACCACCATCAACCAGATGTCGAGCGTCAGGTGCGGGCGGCTGCGCCAGAGCACGACCAGCGCGACCACGCAAAAGCACCACGTGCCGCCCGCCACGATCCCCATCGTAGGCGTGTAGCGGTTGGCCGCCATGATGGCGGGCAGGAGATGTGCGCCGACGGTGGCAAGCGCCACGCACGCGGCCGCTGCGCCCAGCACGGCCGCCACGGTGCCCAGCGCTGTTTTTCGCGTCAGCGTGTGGATTGGAAAGCGGTCCGGCTCGCGCTCTTCGCGCCCCTTGAGCACGGCGTAAGCGATGACAAACAGCGGAAAGCCCGCGTGCCAGAACATGTAGATCCAGGCTGTGCTTTGCGGCCCGGCTTCCAGCAGGCCGCCGGAGGCAAACAGCCCCGGAAATGACAACAGATGCCCCACTGCCGTGGCGGCCGTGAACAGGTAGCCGCTGGCGAGCGCCAGCATCGCGCGCGAGCGCGTGATGGCGAACTGCCCGAAGAGCAGCGCCGCGGTAATCAAGTCATTGAGGATGAGGGCCGACTCGTAAAGCGGCACGAACGATGGAAGTTTCGCCAACTGCACCTTGGCGAACGGCACGGCCGACACCAGTACCACGAGCGACAGCAAAGCCACGGCCTGCGCCATCCAGTACGTCCGGCGTCCTGGCGAGAGGCCCAGCAACAAGCCTCGCTGCATGTCCAGCGTTTCCGACATCACGTTGGCCCCCTTGCGGTGACTGTGTCACCTAGTTCGCTTGTGGTGTGACTTCCGGTGCGAGTGCGATGTGATTGTGTTGCCAGGCTGCCCTCTTCAATGGTGTGCCCCCGCGCATTTTGTGGGGGCCGGCGCCCGACCTCTTATAGACGCGTGATAGTCAGGCGCCCGCCCAATGTCAAAGCGGCGAAGGGGTAGGCCTTTCAGGTCTGGTGCCGCTGACGGCCAGCCGGCACCTACTGGCAACGCCGGAGTGCGGTGGCCGCCCGGCGGAGATAGACTGATGCCCACCCCAGGGCACCAGCCTGCAAAGGAGTGCACATGCAACCTCACCCCACCACCAATACCGCCGCTGACGCGCCCGTCCTGCGCGATGACCGCGATGGCGTCGTCACGCTGCGACTGAATCGGCCTTTGCAGTTCAACGCGCTGTCAGAAGCCATGCTTGATGCGCTGCAGCGCGTTTTGGACGACATTGCGCGAGATCCAGCGGTGCGCTGCGTGGTGCTCGGCGCCGAGGGCAAGGCGTTCTGCGCCGGCCACGACCTGCGGGAAATGCGTGGCACGCCTGAGCTTGCGTATTACCAGGCGCTATTTGCGCGGTGCAGCGTGGTGATGCAGGCGATTCAGGCGCTCCCGGTGCCGGTCATCGCGCGCGTGCATGGCGTGGCGACCGCTGCGGGTTGCCAGTTGGTTGGCAGTTGTGACCTGGCCATTGCTTCAGATACGGCGCGGTTTGCAGTGTCAGGCATCAACGTCGGCCTGTTCTGCTCGACGCCTGCGGTGGCGTTGTCGCGCAACGTGCTCGCGAAGCGCGCGTTTGACATGCTCGTGACGGGCCGCTTTATCGACGCGGCTACGGCCGCTGACTGGGGCCTCATTAACGAGGCCGTGCCGGCTGAGGCGCTGGATGCCGCCGTGGCTCGCAAGGTGGCGGACATCGTGTCGAAGAGCCCCGCCGCCATCCGCTACGGCAAGGCGATGTTCTATCGACAACGGCAGATGCCGCTTGCCGATGCCTATGCCTACGCGGGCGACGTCATGGCCCGCAACATGATGGAAGAAGACGCCGGCGAGGGCATCGATGCCTTCCTGGAAAAACGCCCCGCCCGCTGGCGTTCATAAGCGCCGTCGGGGCGGGACTTCTCACGCAGCGTCATCACGCAGGCTTCTGCGGCTTTCGGTCTGCCAGCAGCTTCTGGATGGCGGCTTCCGTCTCGGCATAGCGGCCTTCGCCAAAGTGCTGATAGACGATGCGTCCGTCGGTATCGATCAGGTACAGCGCCGGCCAGAACTGGTTGTGGAAGGCCGACCACGTTGCGTAGCTGTTGTCCTGCGCGACCGGGTAGCGCACGTCCAGCCGCTTGAGCGCTTCCTGCACGTTGGCGGTCGATTTTTCGAACGCGTATTCCGGCGTGTGCACGCCCACCACGACCAGGCCCTGATCCTTGTATTTGTCGTACCACTGCTTCACGTGCGGCAGCGTGTTGAGGCAGTTGATGCACGAGTACGTCCAGAAATCCACCAGCACGACCTTGCCGCGCAGGTCCTTCATCGACAGCGGTTGTGAATTCAGCCACTGGTTGATGCCTGTGAACTCGGGTGCCGCCGCGCCGGTCGAGGCGGTCTGGCTGAAGGCGGGCACGCCAGTCCCGACAAAGTAGACGGCGCCGATGGCGAGTGCCGCAAGGGCGGCGCGGAGGGTCGTGCGCATGATGTGGGTTTCCTGAAAAGTTGATAGCGAAGGCCCGCCAGCCGCTGGCAGCGTGCGGCGGGCCATGCGATGCGTCAGATCACGTTCAGCTCGACGTGAATGTTGCCGCGCGTGGCCTTCGAATACGGGCAGATCTGGTGGGCCGCTTCCACCACGGCTTGCGCCACTTCGCGGTCCATGCCGGGCAGGCTGACGTTCAGGCGTGCTTGCAGGAAGAACGCGTCGTCGGTGGTGCCCAGGTCCACTTCGGTATTCAAGGACAGATCGGCCGGCAGTTTGATCTTCATCTGACTGGCCGCGCGGCCCATTGCGCCGATAAAGCAGGCCGACCAGCCCGCGGCAAACAGTTGCTCGGGGTTCGTGCCGCGGCCGCTGCTGCCCGGAGGCGACAGCTTCAGGTTCAGGCGGTCGTCATCGCTGTGGGCCTGGCCATCGCGGCCGCCGGTGACGTTGACTTTGGCGGTGTACAGAACGTTTTCGATGCGGGTCATGGTGATCTCCTTTTTGATGAAGCGGGAAGACTGGGGGTTGGGTTTGCGTCCCCGCGCCAGCGGCTTGGTGTGCGCTTGTTGCCGAGGCCACGAGACGTATTAAAGAGGGCCGACGTATCCCTGAAGTAGTGCGGAAGGGCCTTTCTGTCTGGGCGTGTATCTCTGTGGCGGCTGGATACAAACGCGTACAAAAAGCCGCGTGCAGTAGCGGTGCCGGCAACGGCATCAGCCGAAGGTGAAGGCATAGGCATGCGCCCCCGCATCAAGAAAGCGGATCTCGAACGTGTGCTCGCCCACCGTGCCGGCCTGGCGAACGAGCTGGTAGAGGCGCGTTTGCGTGATGGCGCCGTTGCCGTGGGCATCGGTATCGGCGCCGTGGCTGTCGCCGGGGGCCTTGCCGTCGATCTTGACGGTGAAGCGCACGGCGCGGCCATCTGCGGCGGGGCCGAGCACGAGGTGCAGGTCACGCGCGTGGAATCGGTAGACGATGCTGCCGCCAGCGCGGTCGAGCGTGGCTTGCTCGGCATCGATCGTCCATTGGCCTGACAAGCCCCAGTCGTTCAGGCCGAGCTTGCTGACGCTGTATGCGTGCGACGTGCCAATCTGCGCGCCGCCCGGCGATGCAAAGCGGTCGGCTTGCGCGTAGCCGACGTACGTTTCCGGCGAGCGGACGTTGTCCAGGTCGGGTGCGGCCTGCGCCCCGGGGGCATCGGGCGCGACCACGCCGCCAGCCACCTGCCTGTTGCCTGCCTCGGCCAGCAAGGCCTGGATGACGTGTTCGGAGGCGGCGTAATCGCCCTCGCCAAACTGGTGGTGCCGGATGTTGCCCTGGGCATCGACAAAGTACGCGGCCGGCCAGTAGTTGTTGTGGAAGGCGTTCCAGATGCGGTAGTTGCTGTCGATGGCCACCGGAAAGTTGACGCGAAAGCCGCTGACGGCGCGGGCGACGTTCTCGGGCGATTTTTCGAAGGCGAATTCCGGCGTGTGCACGCCCACCACGGTCAGGCCCTGGTCCTTGTACTTGTCGGCCCACGCGCGCAGGTAGGGCAGCGTGCGGATGCAGTTGATGCACGAGTACGTCCAGAAATAGACCAGCGTGACCTTGCCGCGCAGTTGGTCGCCTGTGAGCGGTGCGGAATTGAGCCACTGCACCGCGCCGTCGAACGAGGCCACGCGGCCCTCCACGGGCAAGCCGCTGGATTTCGCCACGGGCGCGGCGTCGGCTTGGGAAACCAGGTTAAGGCCCGCCCAGCCCGTTCACCAGCGCCTGCTCAAGCTGCGTGGTGCCGCCGGAAGACAGGCGCGCCAGCAGGCCGGTATCTGCGCCCAGCCCGATGAGCGCTACGCCGCCCAGCACGCCTGCGCCCATGATGCGACGCGCCCATTCGCCCAGGCCCATGGAGCGCTTCATGGCGGCGAACACACGCCCGCCCAGCCCCAGCGCTGCCGCCAACGATGTGGCCGCGCCTGCGGCGTAGGCCGTCAGGGCCAACGCGCTGGACACGCTGGCGCCATTGAGCGCCACGCCGGTCAGCACCAAACCGAGGATCGGCCCCGCGCATGGCGCCCACAGCATCCCTGTGGCCACGCCCAGCAGCAGCGAGCCCGCCACCGAAGGTTCCGCCGATGCTCCGCCCGTAGCCGCTTGCCCAGCCAGCCGGTTGCCCAATGCCACCGCCGGCCGCGTCATCAGATCGGCCAGCCTGGGCCACAGCAGCGACAGCCCGAACACCGCCAGCAGCGCGAGCGCCGCAAACCTGCCCACCTCGTTCGCGCGCACCGCCCATGCACCGCCGGCCGAAAGCAGCGTGGCAAAGCCGGCAAAGGTGAGCGCCATGCCGGCGAGCATCGGCAACTTGCCGCGCACAAAGGGCTGGCCGGTGCGGCTCAATACAAACGGCAGGACGGGCAGGATGCACGGACTCAGGATGGTCAGCGCGCCGCCCAGGTAGGCGAGTATCAGCAGGCTCATGATCGACATTCCTCGGCAAGGGATCGGGATTGCCTCCATCAGACGCCGCGCGCGTAGCTGGCATGTATCGCCGCGGGGGCGACTTTGTATCGGACTGTACAAACGCGTCCGCCAGATGCATTCCGATACAACACGGGCTCGCGACGTCACACCGAGAGGCGCAAAATGGCGCCTTCCTTCCACCTTCCATCGTGCCGAGGTCACCCCATGGACGCCCACGTCGACCACATCCTGATCGTCGATGATGACCGCGAGATCCGCGAACTCGTTTCGACCTATCTCACCAAGAACGGGCTGCGTGTGACGGCCTCGCCCGACGGGCGCCACATGCGTGCGTTTCTGGAAGCCAACACCGTCGACCTGATCGTGCTCGACCTGATGCTGCCCGGCGACGACGGCCTGGTGCTCTGCCGTGAACTGCGCGCCGGCAAGCACAAGGCGACGCCCGTTTTGATGCTCACCGCGCGCGACGACGAGACCGACCGCATCATCGGCCTGGAAATGGGCGCCGACGATTACGTGGCCAAGCCGTTTGCCGCGCGCGAACTGCTCGCCCGCATCAAGGCCGTGCTGCGCCGCACGCGCATGCTGCCGCCCAACCTCCAGATTTCCGAAGCGGGCCAGATGCTGGCCTTTGGCGAGTGGCACCTCGATACCACCGCGCGCCACCTGATCGATGCTGAAGGCACCATCGTCGCCCTGAGCGGCGCGGAATACCGCCTGCTGCGTGTGTTTGTCGACCATCCGATGCGCGTCTTCAACCGGGATCAACTGCTCAACCTCACGCAGGGCCGCGAGGCCGAGATGTTCGAGCGATCCGTCGATCTGCTGGTCAGCCGTCTGCGCCAGCGCCTGAATGACGATGCGCGCGATCCGGCGTACATCAAGACCGTGCGCAGCGAGGGCTATGTCTTTGCCAAACCGGTGGAGATCAAGGAGGCGCGCCAATGAGCACAGCAACGAGCACACGTGCCTGGGCGTGGCCGCGCACGCTGGGCTCGCGCCTGTTCGCGATCCTGCTGGCGGGGCTGGTGGTGGCGTATGCGCTGTCGTTTGCCGTGCTGTTTTCCGAGCGCTACATGAGCGCGCGCGAAGTCATGCTGGGCACGCTGGAAACGGATGTGTCCACAGCCATCGCCATCCTCGATCGTCTGCCTGCGGATGAGCGCCCGCAGTGGCTGTCGCGCCTGAACCGCGGCAACTATCAGTACATCCTCGGGCCCGGCGTGCCTGGCGTGCCGGAGATGACCCAGCGCGGCAAGGACATCGCCGCGCGCATCAGCGAGGCCAGCGGCGGCCGCTTTCCCGTGACGGTCGAGTCGATACCGGGCGACGGCAAGCAACTGCAGGCGCACCTCACGCTGAGCGACGGCAGCACGCTCACCATTGATGTGCACCCGCGCATGACGCCCATCGCGCAGTGGCTGCCGTATGTGCTGGTGGTGCAATTGCTGCTGCTGATCGTGTGCTGCTGGTTTGCGGTGCGATTGTCGATTCGCCCGCTGGTGGCATTGGCCGCCGCCGCCGACGCACTCAACCCCAACGCACAGACGCCGCCGCTGGACGAGACAGGCCCCACCGAACTGGCGCGCGCCGCACACGCCTTCAACGCCATGCGCCAGCGCATTGCCCGCTTTGTTGAAGAGCGCGTGCAGATTCTGGCCGCCATTTCGCACGACCTGCAGACACCCATCACGCGCATGAAGCTGCGCGCTGAAATGGCGGAAGACTCTGAAGAGAAGCGCAAGCTGTTGAGCGATCTGGCCGAGATCGAAACGCTCGTGCGAGAGGGGCTGGCCTATGCGCGCAGCGCGCATGGCGATGGTGAAAAGCCCTCGCGCATCGACGTCGGGTCGTTTGTCGAAAGCCTCGTGTACGACTACCAGGACACCGGCAAGCCCGTCACGCTGGAGCAGCACGCCACCGGCGCCATCGTCACGCGCCCCCACGCGCTGCGCCGCGTGCTGACCAACCTCGCCGACAACGCCATCAAGTTTGGCGGCGCGGCGGAAGTCGGTGTGCGCCGCGACGGCGAAGCCGTGGTGATCGAAGTGCGCGACCGCGGGCCCGGTATTCCCGAAGACAAACTCGATGCCGTGTTGCAGCCGTTTGTGCGGCTGGAAAATTCGCGCAGCCGCGAGACGGGCGGCACGGGGCTGGGCTTGGCGATTGCGCAGCAACTGGCGGTGGCCGCAGGCGGCGGGCTTACGTTGCGCAATCGAGAAGGTGGTGGTCTGGTGGCGGAAGTCAGGCTTGGTCAGGCGGCTGTGTCAGGGCAGCGCGAGCAAGCGTAGCCTGCCCTTGGGCACAGACTACGCAGTCGCGTCCGCTGCGTTTTTGCATGTATGCGGCGTCGTAGTCGGCGGATGCTATGCCCTCACGTTTGCGCGAGAAACGTCGCGATACGATTGGCAATCGCATCGGGCGCATCTTCCAAGCTGTAATGCCCAACGCCAGGCAACCGGTGCACCGGTGCATCCGGAAACAGCTCGCTGAACAGCGGCAGGAAATGCTCCGCCTGCAGTGTGCGGTCTGCCATGCCCCAGATCGCCATGGCGGGCTTGGTGCCGATGGCACGGCGCGCCGCACTGTCCGGCGTTTCAAAACGGTGCGCGCCGATAGCAAAGCCTTTGGCCCAGCCGATGGCGCCCGCGCAGTCAGCGGGCGTGGCAAAGCGCGCGCCGTACGCTTGCAACCACGCATCGTTGATGAGCCGGTGATCTTCAAAGCCGTTGAGCTTCAACGTGCTGAGGATGTTGAAGCCAAGTTCGCCCAGTACCGCTTCAAGGCGCCCCTCCGATTCCGCCCGCACGATCCACTGAAACCACGGCGACACCGCTGCATTGGCTGTCAGGCGTTCACCCAACGTCGCCTGCCCGAACGGCGTCGGTCCGTTGACGCTGATGATGCGCCGCACGCGATCCGGATACCGTGACGCGAGCCCCATGCCAACCGGCCCACCAAAGTCGTGCATGACGAGCGTGATGTCGCGCAGGTCCAGCGCAAGCACCAAGCTCTCGAGGTTGTCGATATGGTCTTGCAGCCAGTAGCTGCGTGACGGCGGCGTTTCGCTCTTGCCGAAGCCCATGTGGTCGGGTGCCACCACGCGGTGGGTGCCGCGCAGCGCCGCAATCAGGTGCCGGAAGAGGAAGCCCCACGTTGGCTCGCCATGCAGGCACAGCACGACTTCGCCATCGGCGGGGCCTTCGTCCACGTAATGCATCTGAAAGCCCGGTGCATTGGTAAAGCGAGCGGTATAGGGGTACATCCCAAGGAACGCGTCAAGGTGCATGCCGTGCTACCTCCTCATCCAGGTGGTTTTAATATGAAACCGTTGCGTTATAGCAGTCGAGGTTTTACATTGCAACCACATTGAATGTGAGGGCGCGCACGGTACGCGCAATACAGATGGTCAAACGTACGAGCCACGCGGATTCTCTTTGCGGCGTCGCCAGGCCGCTGGACGCCATTGGCGATTGGTGGTCGCTACTGATCGTGCGCGATGCGTTTGACGGCCTGCGCCGCTTTGGCGAGTTTCAGCGCAGTCTCGGGCTGTCGAAGAACATCCTGGCAGCGCGCCTGCGCAACCTCGTGGCGCACGACATTCTCGAAACGGTGCCGGCGGCTGACGGCAGTGCGTATCAGGACTACGTGCTGACCGAGAAAGGGCGCGCGCTGTTTCCGCTGTTGGTGGCGCTGCGGCAGTGGGGCGAAGCCTTCTGCTTCGGGCCGGATGAGGCGCACGTTGTGCTCGTTGAGAAGGCAACGGGTAAGCCGGTGCCGCGGCTTGAACTCCGTGCGCAGGACGGGCACGCGCTGGCTCCGGAAGATACGACAGTCGTCCACCCCACGGCCGTCAAGGAGACGAAGCGCCAGTGGGCGAAAGCGGGTTGAACGCGCTGGTGCTCAGGCGCGGCGGCCATTCGGTGAGGGAGGTGCGGTGGCGTTTGCGCGCCATGCGCGTTACTGATGCGGCGCATTCACCTGCGCTTGCACGTGTACCAGACCGCTTTGCGGCGCCAGCAGGCCCAACGGCTCGTCAGTCAGATCGCGGGCAAGCGAATAGGCTGTGATCACGGCCAGCGTAACCCCCACGATAGCCAGCATTTCCCGAGTGTTCATACGCGTCTCCTCCTTCGCTCGTTGCGTTCCCTGAGTCCGTTTTGCTCGCCGCTTCTTGTCGAGGCTGGGCGGCGCCGGAGCTCGGACGCAAAGTTTGGGCCTGAGGAAGGCGAATGGCGCAGTGGCGCGGGTTTAAGTGAAGTTAGCGTGCGCGCAATGAAGACGGAGGCACACCCAGCAGGCGCTGAAAACTGCGCCGCATGCGTTCGGTATCGCCAAAACCGCATTCGGTAGCCACGCGCTGCATGGAGACGGCACCGCTTTCCAGCGCGGCGCGCGCAGCCTCCACGCGCAATTTTTCCACGGCCTTTGCAGGGGTGAGGCCCGTTTCAACCTGGAACGCGCGTGCGAAATGGCGGGGGCTCATGCAGGCGTGCTCGGCCAGATCGCCAACGCGATGCGGTGCGCTCAGGTTGCGCCGCACATGATCCAGCAGCGGCTTGAAGCGGCCGCGTGCCGAATCCATCTCATTCAGCGCTGAAAACTGCGACTGCCCGCCCGGCCGCCGGTAGTACACGACAAGCTGACGCGCCACGGCCCGTGCCAGGCGCTCGCCCAGGTCTTCGGCGATGAGCGCAAGCGCCAGGTCGATGCCGGCGCTGATGCCGGCGCTGGTCCAGATCGGGCCATCGTTTACGTAGATGTGGTCGGGCTCGAGCTGCACCTGCGGGAACGTGCGTGCGAACTGCTCGCTGCGGCTCCAGTGCGTGGTGGCGCGCCGGCCGTTCAACAGGCCCGTGGCGGCCAGCAGCAGGCTGCCCGAACAGACGCTGGCCACACGCGCGCCGCGGGCCGAGCAGCGCTGCACAAAGCGGCGCGTTCGCGCATCGGCCATGGCGGCGTCCACGCCGTCGCCGCCGGCAATGAGCAGCGTGTCGACCTGGTTGGCGGGGGGCAGGGCGTCGGCATCCCAGCGGGCACCGGAAGAACTGCGGACGAGGCCGGCCTGCGCGGCAATTGTGCGCAGCGCGTAGTGATCGTCCCGATATCGGCTGGCCACTTCAAATGCCGCCACCGGCCCGGCAGCGTCGAGCAGTTGAAAGTCCGGAAAGATCAGCACAGCGATGCGGTGGGTCATGGCAGAAAAAGTGGGAGACTGGTCATTGCTGCCAACACGATAGAGCGCGATCCTGTGAAGCGTCAACCCACCACCGCATCACTCTCAGGAGAGCCGAACCATGACGACTTCCCCGTTCATCGTTGTCTTTGCGCTGTATAACCGCGTCACCCAGCTCGATTTCACCGGCCCGCACGAAGTGTTCTGGCGGCTGCCCGGCGCGCAATGCGTTGTTGCCTCTGCGGGCGGCGGAGAGATCCATGCCGATGGCGGCCTCACCATCTCGAACGTGCAGCGGCTGGCGGATATTCCGCATGCTGACCTGATCTGCGTGCCCGGCGGTTTTGGCGTGATTGAAGCCATGGAAGACGCCGAGTTCGTGCGCGAAGTCCGGCGCCTGGCCGACGGCGCGCGCTATGTCACTTCAGTCTGCACTGGTTCTCTGGTGTTGGGCGCGGCAGGGTTGCTCCAGGGCAAGCGCGCGGGCTGCCACTGGGCGTGGCGCAATCTGCTGCCCGCGTTTGGTGCCACGGTGGACGAAGCCCGCGTGGTGCGTGACGGCAACCTCATCACCGGCGGTGGCGTGACGGCCGGCATCGACATGGCGCTGACGGTCATGGCGGACATTGCCGGTGTCGAACATGCGCAGGCCGTGCAGCTCGGTATCGAATACGCCCCCGCGCCGCCGTTCGATTGCGGCCGCCCCGAGCGCGCGGCACCGGAGATTCTCGAAGCGGTGACGTCGCGGCTCGATCGTTTGCGTGCGGATCGCCACGACGCCGTGCAGCGGGCGGCGCAGCGCCTCTGAGCGATGGCGCCAGCGGGCGCCGGATTGCGGCGACAATGGCGTCCTTCGACGTCTTTACGCCCCAGCCGGCGCCGCATCCTGCATGAACACTCCGTCTTCCCAGCCCAACGCCCGCGGCCCGATCGGCATCGTCGCTGCCCTGCATGAAGAGATCAATGAACTGCTGACGTGGCTGTCCGGCGCGCAGTGCGTCCACATCGGCAGCCGCGATTTTTGGACGGGAGAGTTGGACGGCCATGCGGTCGTTGTGGTGCTGTCGCGCGTGGGCAAGGTGGCGGCGGCGTCCACCACCGCCGTGCTGATCACGCAGTTCAACGTACGCGCCGTGGTGTTTGCTGGCGTGGCCGGCGCATTGGCACCGGGCGTGGCCGTGGGCGATGTCGTGGTGTCGGAAGAACTGCTGCAGCACGATGTCGATGCCTCGCCGCTGTTTCCGCGCTGGGAAATTCCGCTGACTGGCATGGCGCGTTTTCCTGCCGACGTGTCGCTCGCCAGCGGGCTGCTGGAAAGCGCAGGCGCTGTGCTGGCTGACCCGCACGCGCTGCTGGGTCCGGATGTCATGCGGGCCTTCGGGATTGCGGCGCCGCAGGTGCATCGTGGGCTCATCGTCAGCGGGGACCGCTTTGTCTGCACTTCGGCCGAGAGCGCCGTGTTGCGCACGGCATTGCCGGACGCCTTGGCCGTCGAGATGGAGGGCGCCGCCGTGGCGCAGGTGTGCCACGAATGGGGTGTGCCGTTTGCCGCCATCCGCACGATTTCCGACCGTGCCGATGACGCGGCCAGCGTGGACTTTGCGCAGTTCATCGCACAGGTGGATTCACGCTACAGCGTGGCCATTCTGCGCAACTGGCTGTCGACGACCGCTGCGGCCTGAACGGCTTATTGCCCCTTCGCGGCCAGATACTTGTCGAGCGCGTTGGCCCGTTCGCTCAGGCGGAAGACTTCGTTCTCCAGGCGCTGCAGATCGTCGAGCTTGTCCTTGCCGTAGATGGCGGTCTCAAGGGCTGCCGTTCTGGTGTGAAAGTCCTGCCACGCCTGCTCTGAACTCACCAGTGCGTCTTTCGCCTTGCCATTCAATTTGCTCAAGAGCGTTTTGTACGAGTGGTCCAGGCGCTCGTCCTGCGCGGTCTTTTCTGCGGAGAGACATGCGCCGATTGCGTCCGGATTGTCCGGTGCCTTGTCGACGCAGGCATAGAGCTTGGTGGAAATGCCCTGCGGTGCACGGCGCTTGACGCCATTGGCCAGGCTTTCGGCTGCAAACGCCCCGGTGCTGTGTGCCAGCAGCGCAACGGCAACGGGAAGGGCCAGCGTCTTCAGTGTCGTCAGCGTGTTCAAGAAGTGACTCCTGATCGCGTGTCTGCGATGCGTGAAGGGGCCGTCCAGTCTATCGGCTGGCCAACGCACCCGCGATCAGCCAGGCAGGTGAGGCCGCAGGTTGCGCAGGGCGTTTTCCACATAGGCTTCTTTCTCGCCGACGGGGGCGACGTAGTGCAGCGCCTCTGCGGCGGCTTCCACGCCTTCCGTGCGCGCAATCACCCATGCCGCCAGGTACGGCGAAGCAAAGCACCCGCCCGCCGTGGCCACATTGCCGTTGGCGTAGAACGGCTGGTTCAGCACTTCCACGCCGGCATCCTGCACCCAGGGCTTGGTGGTCAGGTCTGTGCAGGCGGGCACGTTGCCGAGCAGCCCCAGCTTGGCCAATACCAACGTGCCCGAGCACTGCGCTCCAATCAACTGACGTGACGGATCGAGCGCCAGCCGCGCCATCAAAGCCGGATCGGCCACCACGTCGCGCGTGCGGATGCCGCTGCCGACAAGCACGGCATCTGCGGTGCGTGCGTCTTCCAGCATCGATTGCGCATGCATCGTCACGCCGTTCATCGATGTGACTTCGGTGTGCGGGCAACACAGGCTCACCCGCCAGTCCGGTTTCTTGATGCGATGAAGCACGCCAAAGGCGATGAGCGAATCCAGTTCATTGAACCCATCGAAGGTGAGGATGGCGATGTGCATGATCGTGTGCTGTCGCGTTGGGATAGATCGCATGCTAGGGGCATGGGGCAATACAATCAAAAAATTGTCCTTAGTACACCCAGACATGACCCAGACTCGCTACCAGCCGCTCGTTGACGAACTGGCCGCGCAGATCCGCACCGGCCGTCTGCCGCCCGGCACACGCCTGCCCACGCACCGGCAACTGGCGCAGCGCCACGGCGTTGCGCTGGTCACGGCCACGCGCGTGTATGCCGAGCTTGAAGCAATAGGCCTGGTGAGCGGCGAAGTGGGGCGCGGCACCTTCGTGCGCGAGAACACGCTGCCGCGCGGCCTCGGTATCGACCAGCAGGCCGTGGCCGCCGGTGTGGTGGATTTGAACTTCAACTATCCGTCGCTGCCCGGACAAGCCCGGCTGCTGAGCCGCGCGTTGCGCAAGCTGGCCGCCGGGGGCGATCTGGATGCGCTGTTGCGCTACGCGCCGCATGGAGGCCGCGCCCATGAACGCGCCTGCGTGGCGCGCCACCTGGCACAGCGCGGCTTGCCCGTCGCGCCGGACAACGTGCTCGTAGTCGACGGCGCGCAGCACGGTCTGGCCGTGACCGCCATGGCGTTGCTCAAGCCCGGCGATGTGGTTGCGGTGGACGCACTGACGTATCCCGGTTTCAAGGTCGTTGCCGAGATGCTGCATCTGGAGCTGGCGCCACTGCCTGCAGCCGGGCAGGGTTTGGACCTCGATGCACTGGAGCGGCTTTGCGCACGGCGCAGTGTGCGCGCCGTCTACGTCATGCCGACGCTGCACAACCCGCTTGGCTGGGTAAGTGGCATTGGCTGGCGGCGCCAACTGGCGGCCATCGTGCGCCGCCACGGCCTCATCGCCATGGAAGACGCGGCCTACGCCTTTCTCGAAGACAATCCGCCCGTGCCGCTGGCCGCGCTGGCGCCGGAATCGACGGTCTACGTCTCGGGCCTGTCGAAAAGCGTTGCCACCGGCCTGCGTTTCGGCTTCGTTGCCGCGCCGGCTGCGTGGGTGCCGCAACTGGAACGCGCCATTCGCGCCACGACCTGGAACACGCCGGCCATCGTCACCAGCCTTGCATGCGCATGGCTAGACGACGGCACGGTTGATCGCCTGGAAGCCGAAAAGCGGCGCGATGCCGCAGCACGCCAGGCGATTGCCCGCAAAGCGCTGGCTGGGCTGACGCTGGTCACGCATCCTGCGTCGTATTTTGTCTGGCTCGCGCTGCCGCCCGAGGTGCGTGCCGACCGCGTGGCCGTGGCGCTGCAGGAGGATGGCATCTCCGTGTCCACCGCAGAGCCGTTTGCGACGTCAAAGCAGGTGCCGCATGCGCTGCGGCTGGCGTTGGGTTCCGTCGCGCTCGACCGGCTCGATGCCGCGTTGCAGACCGTCAGGCAGCGCGTGGAAGCACAGTTGTATCGATAACGAAAACCGTGCCAAACCTCGTGCGCTTGCCTACACTCTTGTCGCAACGAAATGGCCCAATTTGCCCACAGGAGACCTCATGAAGAACTGGCTTGCAACGATGGCCGGATGGGCGCTCTGCGCATGCGCAGCGTTCGGCGGCGGCGCCCATGCGGCTGACACCCCGGATGACGGCGCGGCGCTGACCGTCAACATCGGCACGCAGCACCGCACGGTGTCGCGCGATGCATTGCTGCACGATCCGCACCTGACCAGCGTGACGGTGGAAGACCAGAACCTGAAGCGCCGCCTGACCTTCAAGGCGATCCCAGTGACGGAGCTGTTCCGTGGGCAGACTGTCAGCCCGGATGCCAGCGCCACCACCGCCGCCAGCGACGGCTACGTATCACACTTGCCGATGCGCCTGCTGCTGGGCGACCGCGCCGACGGGCCCCGCGCCTGGCTGGCCGTGGAAGACCCGGCCGCACCGTGGCCCACGCTCAAGGGTCAGGACATCGGCCCGTTCCGACTGATCTGGACGGCGCCGCCCTCCAAGGCATCGGTTGTGAATGAAAGCCTGTGGACTTACAGCATCGTGCGCATCGACATTGCCGCGCTGCCCGGCGAGCGCTTTGCGGCCATCCGCCCTGCGGCTGGGCTGCCTGCAGATGGCCCTGTCATGCGCGGTTTCGCCACGTTCCAGCGCGTCTGCTTCTCGTGCCACACGCTCAACCGCGCCGGCGATGCCAACCTTGGCCCCGACCTGAACGTGCCGTACAGCCCGGTCGAATACCTGGGCGACGAGAAGCTGCGCCACCTGATCCGCGATCCGCAATCGCTGCGCTGGTGGCCCAACGCCCGCATGTCGGCCATCGACGAGAAAACGCTGTCCGATGCGCAACTCAACGATCTGCTGGCGTATTTGCACCACATGGCCAAGCGCAAATCGGCAGCGCAATGACCGGCGCTAGTCGGCTGCCCAGTCGACCAGCGTAGCGATGGTGTTCATGTTGCGGGCCGTCCCCGTTTTGGCGGCGGGGATCTTCAGTTTGGAATTGGCCATACCGTCGCCGTAGTGCACGTAGATCTCGCGCGTGCCCAGGGCCACCTCTTCCGTCCGGTGGCCGGTGGCGGCGGCCAATGCGTCGGCGGGCGGCGGCGTATCCAGGAAAATCGCGACCGTCCGGTTGGGCGCAGCCGTCTTGAATGGATTGCCTTCCAGCACCGCTGCCAGCTCCGCGCCCGTGCGCACGAGCACGCCCACGGGTTTGCCGGCGTAATTCTCCAGGCAGCGTTCCAGCTTTGCCTTGACGGTCGCTTCCGCCAGCCGGCTCTGAAAGACGACATTGCCGCTCGCAATGTAGGTGCGTACGCCGGTCAAGCCGATCGATTCGCACATCGCGCGCAGTTCGGCCATGGGCAGTTTGCCGGTGCCGCCGACGTTTACGGCGCGCAGGAAGGCGATGTAGCTGGGCATGGGTTCTCCCGTTCGGTCTGGCTTATCAATGGCTTAGGGGCATGCTTGGACTGGCAACATTCTGTTACGAGATTGACGAATGTGTTTAACCCGCCCTGTTGCGCGACTTGTATTCTTCGCCCCGAACTCATCGAGCCCGGATCGGCCCTCAGTGCTGATTTGAGTGCCGCATCCTGCATTTGCGCATAAGGAGAACACCATGTTGAAGAAAATTGCACCGGCCCTGATTGTGGCAACGTTTGCCGGCCTGACGGCTTTGCCCGCAGCGGCGGACGACTTGCGCAATGCGCTGGGCGGCGCGCTGGGTGGCGCGGGC
>NZ_JBGLYZ010000038.1:0-49443 GCF_047304345.1 Ralstonia sp. Ralssp135 | reverse complement strand
GCACGGTGCAGAACAGCGCTACCGCCAACTTCTCGGTGGAAGCAACCAACAACAACCCGGCGGTGGGTAAGAACCAGCTGGGTGCGTACACCGGTATCGTTCACTCGTTCTAAAAAACCGCTCATGATCCTGTTGCGCGCCCCGAACTCGACTGTGCGACGTTGCCGCTTCCCAACGATGTCTTCATGGGTGGCGGCGCTTTCCAAGTCAACCTCGGGCCGCTCGCCGCGGATCATGAAAGGGTTTTAACCCCGGGCCCGTCCCACGTCACACCACGCAATGCCACGCATGAACATCCTCACCATCGATACCGGTACCACCAACACACGCGTCACGGTCTGGCGCGATGACGTTGCGCTCTGCCAGGCTGCGCGCCAGGTTGGCGTGCGCGACACCGCCATCACCGGCAACCGGACGACGCTGCAGCGCGGCGTGCAGGACACCATTGAAGCTGCGCTGCAGAAGGCTGGTTTCGGTATGAACCAGGTCGACTTGGTGCTGGCGTCCGGCATGATCACCTCCAACGTCGGCCTGCACGAGGTACCGCACCTGGTGGCGCCGGCTGGCCTGCGCGACCTCGCTGCGGGGATGGTGCAGGCGACCATCCCCGAAGTGTGCGCCCAGCCAATCTGGTTTGTGCCGGGCGTACGCAATCCGGTGGACAACCTGGGCCTGCACAACATCGAGTCGATGGACATGATGCGCGGCGAAGAAGTCGAGACCATGGGTTTGGTCTCTCGCCTCGGCATCACAGAGCCGGCGGTGATCGTGCTGCCGGGTTCGCACTCGAAGTTCGTGCATCTCGACGCGGACCAGCGCATCACCGGTTGTGTGACGACGCTGGCCGGCGAGCTGCTGCACGTGATCACGCACAACACCATCCTGGCCGACGCGCTCGACTCCGACTTTGCTACCGAGGTCGATCCGGAAATGCTGCTGTCCGGCGCGCGCAGCGCCAGCAGCATCGGATTGGGGCGCGCCTGCTTCATGGTGCGCACGCTGGGTCAGTTCACGATCTACGAGCGCAATGCGCGGGCCAACTTTCTGCTGGGCGCGGTGCTGGGCGCGGATCTGCTCACGCTCAAGAACAGCAGCGCGATTCGCATGAACCCGGGTACACAGTTCGTCATCACGGGCAAGCCGCTGCTGCGCGAAGCGCTGGCCGTGCTGGTGTCGGACGACGATTTCTTCTCAGGCAAGGTCACCGTTACGAGCAGTGAACAGCAGGAACACCTGGCCGGCAGCGGCGCGATCGCCATCGCACGCGAGCGCGGTCTGGTCAAAACCTTGAAGGTGGCGTAAGCCCGGCGCCCACGCCATCCCATCTTTCATCCAACGCAGAACAGATGCCGCAAAGACGGCATCGCAAGGAGACAACATGCAACAACAACGACGCTGGACATTCAAGGCCATTGCGGCCGCCACGCTGTTCGCCATGGCCGGCGGCCTTTCGGTGTTTGCCCATGCAGCCGATGACGTGAAGATCGGCTTCCTGGTCAAGCAGCCCGAAGAGCCGTGGTTCCAGGACGAATGGAAGTTCGCAGACCAGGCCGCCAAGGAAAAGGGCTTCAAGCTGGTGAAGATCGGCGTGCCCAGCGGCGGCGAAGTGCTGACTGCCATCGACAACCTGGGCGCGCAGCATGCGCAGGGCTTCGTGATCTGCGTGCCTGACGTGAAGCTCGGACCGGCGGTCGTGGCCAAGGCCAAGCAGAACAACCTCAAGCTGATGACGGTGGATGACCGCTTGGTCGATGGCAGCGGCAAGCCGATCGCGTCGGTGCCGCACATGGGCATCTCGGCCACGAAGATCGGCGAACAAGTGGGCGACGCCATCGCGCAGGAGATGAAAAAGCGCGGCTGGAATCTGTCGGAAGTTGGCGCCATCCGCATTGCATATGACCAATTGCCGACGGCCAAGGAGCGCACCGACGGTGCAGTCGCCGCGCTCACCAAGGCGGGCTTCCCGGCTGCCAACGTGCTGACCAGCCCACAGGCCAAGACGGATACCGAAGCCGCGTTCAACGCCGCCAACATCACCCTGACCAAGAACCCCAAGTTCAAGCACTGGATTGCCTTCGGCCTGAATGACGAAGCCGTGCTGGGGGCCGTGCGTGCAGCGGAAGGCCACGGCCTGAAGCCGGCAGACATCATCGGTGTGGGCATCGGCGGCAGCCAGTCGGCGCTCAACGAGTTTGCCAAGCCCGAGAAGACCGGTTTCTTCGGCACCGTGTTGATCAGCCCGAAGCGCCATGGCTATGAAACCTCGCTCAACATGTACGAGTGGATCAAGAACAACAAGGCGCCGGACCCGCTCATCCTGACCAGCGGCCGCCTGATGACCCGCGACAACGAGAAGCAAGTCCGCCAGGAAATGGGTTTGTGATCTTGCGGACAACGTTGTTGAAGGAGACTTGCCATGTCGGCGTTTCTTGAGTTTCGTGGCATCAGCAAGGTGTTTCCGGGTGTGCGGGCGCTGTCCGATGTGTCGTTCGGCATCGAATGCGGCCGCGTGCACGGCTTGCTGGGCGAGAACGGCGCGGGCAAGTCGACGCTGTTGAAGATCCTGGGCGGCGACTATCAGCCCGATGGTGGGCAGATCGTCGTCGAGGGAAAACCGACGGCGTTCCCGACCACGCGGGCGGCACTGGATGCCGGCATTGCCGTCATCCACCAGGAGCTGCAGACGGTGCCCGAACTGACGGTGATGGACAACCTGCTGCTCGGCCACCTGCCGGCCAGCGGCGGGTTCATCCGCCAGCGCGAGGCGATGGCCTGGACGCGTGAACAGCTCGGCCGCATCGGCGTCGATCTGGACCCGCGCGCCAAGCTGAAACACCTGTCGATCGGGCAGCGTCAGATGGTCGAGATCTGCAAGGCGATCCTGCGCGATGCGCGTGTGATTGCGCTGGACGAGCCGACGAGTTCGCTATCGATCCGCGAGACCGACATCCTGTTCCGCCTCGTGAAAGACCTGCGCGCGCAGGGCCGTGCGCTGATCTACATCTCGCACCGGCTGGATGAGATTTTCGAGCTGTGCGACGGCTGCACGATCTTCCGCGATGGCCGCAAGGTGGCGGATTTCCCGTCGATGGCCAGCGTCACGCGCGACGAGCTGGTCGCGCAGATGGTCGGTCGCCAGATCGACGACATCTTCGATTACCGCGCGCGGACGCTGGGCGATGTGCGCTTGCAGGTGGATGGCCTGATGGGCCCGAAGCTGGCCGAGCCGGCAAGCCTGTCCGTGCGCCGCGGCGAGATCGTCGGCCTGTTCGGGCTGGTGGGCGCGGGGCGGTCGGAACTGGCGCGGTTGATCTACGGAGCCGATCGCAAGACGACCGGGATCCTCACACTCGACGGCGCGCCGATCCGCATCCGCGATGTGGCCGATGCCATCCGCCAAGGCATCGTGCTTTGCCCGGAAGACCGCAAGGAAGAGGGCATCATCGGCTGCCGCTCGGTGTCGGAAAACATCAACATCAGTTGCCGGCGCAACCAGCGCCGCTTCGGCCTGTTCGTCAATGACAAGCAGGAGACGAAGACGGCTGACCACTACATCACGCGCTTGCGCATCAAGACGCCAAACCGCGAGCAGCCGATCCGCCTGCTGTCGGGCGGCAACCAGCAGAAGGTCATCCTGGCGCGCTGGCTGGCCGAAGACGACATGCGTGTGCTGATCATCGATGAGCCCACGCGCGGCATCGACGTTGGTGCCAAGAACGAGATCTACCAGGTGCTGTACGAGCTGGCCGAACGTGGCGTGGCCGTGCTGATGATTTCCAGCGAATTGCCGGAAATCCTCGGTGTGGCCGACCGCGTGCTCGTGATGAGCGAAGGCCGCATCGCCGGCGAACTGCCACGCGAGCAGGCCAATGAGCAGGCCGTGCTCAAGCTCGCGCTACGCCCTGAATCTGCGCCGCTGCCGTCTGCACCCATGCCGCCGTTGGCCGCCTGAGAACCCCGGAGTCCAAGATGTCCCAGTCTCAACCCCTGCAACATTCCGATGCGCTCGCCGCATCGGCACGCTCTGCCATGAACAAGACGCGCCTACTCCGCCTGCTGGACGATTTCAGCCTGCCGCTGATCTTCGCCATTCTGTTTGCCGCGCTGTCGTTTTCGGTCGAGTACTTCTTCTCGTGGCAAAACATGGTGGGCCTTGCGCTCTCCGTCTCGCAGATCGGCATGGTCGCCTGCACGATGATGTTCTGTCTGGCGTCGCGTGATTTCGATCTGTCGATCGGCTCCACGGTGGCGTTTGCCGGCGTGCTGTGCGCGATGATCATCAACGCGACCGGCAGCATTGCACTTGGCATCGGCGGCAGCCTGGTGGCGGGCGCGATCATCGGTGGCGTCAACGGTTTCGTGATCGCCAAGCTGAGGATCAACGCGCTCATCACCACGCTGGCCACGATGGAAATCGTGCGCGGCCTCGCCTTCATTGCCTCGCATGGGCAGGCGGTGGGCGTGTCCGACATGGACTTCTTCGACCTGGGCAACACCATCGTCTTTGGCGTGCCGACGCCGGTGTGGGTTGCGGGGCTGTGCTTCGTGGTGTTTGGCGTGCTGCTCAACAAGACGATCTACGGCCGCAATACGCTGGCGATTGGCGGCAACCCGGAAGCGGCGCGGCTGGCGGGCGTGAACGTCAACATGACGCGCATCGTCATCTTCCTGATCCAGGGCGTGGTTGCTGCGCTGGCGGGCGTGATTCTGGCGGCGCGCATCACCAGCGGCCAGCCGAATGCGGCGCAAGGCTTTGAGCTGAACGTGATCTCGGCCTGTGTGCTGGGCGGCGTGTCGCTGCTGGGCGGCCGCGCCACCATCAGCGGGGTGCTGGTCGGCGTGTTGATCATGGGCACCGTGCAGAACGCGATGAACCTGCTGAATATCGACGCGTTTTACCAGTACCTCGTGCGCGGCGCGATTCTGCTGGCAGCGGTGCTGGTCGACCAGTTGAAGAACCGCGGCGGCCGTGAGTGAGGCTGCGCACATGACAACCGCAACCACGCTTTCCGATCTGCGGTGCACGCTGGGCGAAGGCATCGTCTGGGACGACGCCCAGCGCCTGCTCTGGTGGACCGACATCCAGGAATCGCTGCTGTGGCAGCACGATCCGGCGACGGGGCAGGAGCGCCAATGGCCGTTGCCGCAACGCGTGGGCTCTTTTGCGCTGACGGACGAGCCCGGTGTGCTGATCCTGGGCCTTGCCAAGAACATCGCCCGCTTCGACACGCGCACCGGCACGCTTACGCTGCTGGCCGAGGTGGAGCCCGACAACCCGACCACGCGCGTCAACGATGGCCGCGCCGATCGTTCCGGCAACTACGTCTTCGGCACCATGCACGAAGGCGGCCCCGAACCCACCGGCAGTTTTTATCGCTTTACGCCGATGGGCGCGCTGCAGCGTCTGGCTCTGCCCCACATCGCCATCGCCAACAGCATCGCCTTCAGCCCTGACGGCGACACCATGTATTGGTGCGATACGCACAGCCGTCGCATCCACGCATGCGATTACGACGGGCAGACGGGCGCAGTCGCCAATATTCGCGTCTTCGCCGATCTGCGCGACCAGGATGCCGGGGGTGCGCACAAAGGCTCGCCCGACGGCTCGACCGTCGACGCAGACGGCTGCCTCTGGAACGCAGAGTGGGGCGGCAACCGGCTGACGCGGTACGCACCGGATGGGCGCGTGCTGGCGCGCATGTCCGTACCGGCATCGCAGCCCACGTGCCCGGCATTTGGCGGCGAGGCGTTCGATACGCTGTATCTGACGACGGCGCGCGACGGTTTGTCGGCGCACCGCCTGGCAGAAGACGTGAACGCCGGCGCGACGCTACAGCTTGCCGTACCCAACGCACGAGGACTGCCGGAGGGCCGGTTCGGCCATGCCTACGTTGCGGCTTGACAACGGCGTGCTACGCGCCGAGGTGCTGCCCGAGGCGGGTGGCGGGTTGCTGCGTTTCGATCTGCTGCGAGACGGCGATGTCACAGCCATCTTTCGGCCGGGCGAAGCAGACGCTGCACTGCGCGATCCGAGAACGCTGGCTTGCTATTCGCTGGTGCCCTGGTCCAACCGTATCGGTGGCGGGCGTTTCGCGTTTCAGGGACAGACCATCGAAGTGCCGCGAACGCGTGACGACGAACCGTATCCGCTGCATGGTCACGGCTGGTTGATGCCGTGGCATGCCGTGTCGCAAACGGATACGTCCGTTGAACTCGCTGCGGTGGTCGAGCAGGGGCGCCCGTTCCGCTATCAGGCGGTGCAGCGCTACACGTTGATGGGGAACGCGTTGCAGATCGTGCTGACGGTACGCAACGAAGGTGCGCCGCTGCCATTCGGGCTTGGCGTGCATCCGTTCTTTCCGCGCACGCCCGATGTTCGGTTGCGCGCTGGCGCAACGGCCATGTGGCAATCCGCGCCGGACTATCTGCCGACGGACCTGCGGGGGCTATCTGCGGATGCAGACTTTCGCAAGCTCCGGAAGCTGGAGGCCAGCGCCGCCATCAATCACAGCTTTGAAGGCTGGGATGGCCGTGCGGAGATCGTCTGGCCCAGCCGCCGCATGTCCGTGCAAATCACCGCCGACACGTCGCGCTATGTGCTGTACACACCGGTCGCGTACGACTTCTTCTGCTTTGAGCCGGTTGACCACGCGATCAACGCACACAACCTGCCTGGCTTGCCACAAGACCACGGCCTGACCATTCTCGGCACCGGCCAGAGCCTGCAGCGCAGCTATCAATTCACCGTGAATGGTTTTGACGCATGACCGCTTCTCCGACGTCTTTTCCGCCGCGTCTCGCAGGCAAGGTCGCCCTGGTGACGGGCGCCACGCAAGGCATTGGCGGTGCGATTGCCAAGCTCTTCGCGCAGCACGGCGCCCGCGTGATCGTCAACACGCTGGTGCGTGATGAGCGCGCCGAGGCCTTCGCCGCTTCCATTGGCAACGACGACAACATCCTCCTCGTACAAGCCGACGTGCGCGACCGTGCGCAGATCGACGCGATGGTCGCCGCAGGTGTCGAGCGCTTTGGCGGGATTGACGTGCTGGTCAACAACGCCGGTATCAACGTGTTTGCCGATCCGCTCAAGTTGAGCGAGGACGATTGGGCGCGCTGCCTGTCCGTCGATCTGGAAGGCGCGTGGCACTGCGCGCGCGCCGTGTTGCCGCACATGTTGGCGCGCGGGGCGGGCAGCATCGTCAACATTGCCTCGGTGCATGGGCACAAGATCATTCCGGGCGCGTTTCCGTATCCGGTGGCCAAGCATGGGCTGATCGGGCTCACGCGGGCGCTGGGCATTGAATATGCGGCGCGTGGTATCCGTGTGAATTCGATTTCGCCAGGGCTGATCCTCACGCCAATTGCCGAAGCCGGCTTTGCCGCCGCACCTGACCCCGAAGCCGAACGCCGCCGCCAGGCCGAGCTGCTGCCGTGCAAGCGCATCGGCGAGCCCGAAGAGGTAGCCTACACCGCGCTGTTCCTCGCTTCCGACGAGGCGCGTTTCATCAACGCGACCGACATCCTGATCGATGGCGGGCGCTCGCAGCTTTATCACGAATGACCTGGACAACCCACCTTCCGCTGATCGCCATCCTGCGCGGCATCCGGCCCGACGAGGTGCTGGCGCACACGCAGGCGCTCGTCGATGCCGGCTTCGATGCCATCGAGATTCCGCTGAACTCGCCCGACTGGGCGCAGAGCGTGCAACTCGCCGCACGTGCCTTTGGCGACCGCGCGCTGATTGGTGCGGGCACCGTGCTGCGCCCCGAAGACGTTGACCTGATGGTCGCGGCAGGCGGCAAGCTGGTCGTCACGCCCAACACGCATGCGCCGGTGATCCGCGCCGCCGCGCACGCCGGACTCGTCACCTGCATTGGCTGCATGACTGCCACCGAAGCGTTTGCCGCGCTCGATGCGGGCGCGCAGGCACTGAAGATTTTCCCGGCCGGCGCGCTCGGGCCTGGCTACGTGCGCGCGCTCAAGGCCGTGCTGCCGCCGGAGGTGCCGGTGTTTGCCGTTGGCAGCATCACGCCGGAGAACCTCGCCGATTACCTTGCCGCCGGCTGCATCGGCGCTGGCCTCGGCAGCGACCTGTATCGCCCAGGCCAGCCCGTCGAGCGCACCGCCGAACGCGCGCGCGCCTTCGTCGCCGCTTACCGCACCGCCCAATCCGTCCGCACCTGAACGCACCATCGATCCATGAAAATCACCCGCCTGACCACGTACCGCCTGCCTCCGCGCTGGATGTTCCTGAAAGTCGAGACCGACGAGGGCGTCACCGGCTGGGGCGAGCCCGTCATTGAAGGCCGTGCGCGCACGGTGGAAGCGGCGGTGCACGAGCTGTCCGACTACCTCATCGGCCAGGACCCAAGCCGCATCAACGACCTCTGGCAGACCATGTACCGCGCCGGTTTCTACCGCGGCGGCCCGATCCTGATGAGCGCCATTGCCGGCATTGACCAGGCGTTGTGGGACATCAAGGGCAAGGTGCTGGGCGTGCCGGTATACGAACTGCTCGGTGGTCTCGTGCGCGACAAGATGCGCACCTACAGCTGGGTTGGCGGCGATCGTCCGGCCGACGTGATTGCAGGCATGAAGGCGCTGCAGGCCGGCGGCTTTGATCACTTCAAGCTCAACGGCTGCGAAGAGATGGGCATCATCGACACGTCCCGCGCTGTGGATGCCGCGGTGGCGAAGGTTGCAGAGATTCGCTCGGCCTTTGGCAACACCGTCGAATTCGGGCTCGATTTCCACGGCCGCGTTTCTGCGCCGATGGCCAAGGTGCTGATCAAGGAGCTGGAGCCGTATCGGCCGCTCTTCATCGAAGAACCGGTGCTGGCCGAGCAGGCCGAAACCTATGCCCGGCTGGCCGCCCACACCCATCTGCCCATTGCCGCCGGCGAGCGCATGTTCTCGCGCTTCGACTTCAAGCGCGTGCTGGAAGCGGGCGGGGTATCGATTCTGCAGCCGGACCTGTCTCACGCCGGCGGCATTACGGAGTGCGTGAAGATCGCCGCAATGGCCGAGGCTTACGATGTGGCCTTGGCGCCGCATTGCCCGCTGGGCCCCATCGCCCTGGCGGCCTGCCTGCACGTCGATTTCGTGAGCTGGAACGCCACGTTGCAGGAACAGAGCATGGGCATCCATTACAACAAAGGCGCCGAACTGCTCGATTACGTGCGGAACAAGGCCGATTTTGCGCTGGAAGGCGGCTATATCCGCCCGCCGCGCCTGCCTGGCCTGGGCGTGGATATTGACGAGGCGTTGGTCATCGAACGCAGCAAGGAAGCCCCCGACTGGCGCAACCCAGTGTGGCGCCACTCCGACGGTTCCGTCGCGGAGTGGTAAGCCGGGCGGGGGAGGGGACGTCGTAGCGCGTTTTACTGACCGCGATCACCCCAGCCGGGTCATTCCTGTCTGGTAAAATCGCGGTTTTCCCGCCTATCTCCTGCCGCAGGTTCGCATGACCGCCCCCGCCCTCCACTCGAACACCACCCAGCCTACCCAGTTGATGGCCAGCGCCATTCGCGTGCTTGCCATGGACGCCGTCCAGCAAGCCAATTCGGGCCACCCCGGCGCGCCGATGGGCATGGCGGATATCGCCGTGGCACTGTGGAGCCGCCACCTGCGCCACAACCCGCTGAACCCGCGCTGGCCTGATCGCGACCGCTTTGTGCTGTCCAACGGCCACGGCTCGATGCTGGTCTACGCGCTGCTCCACCTGACCGGCTACGACCTGCCGATGTCGGAGCTGAAGAACTTCCGCCAGCTGCACAGCAAGACCGCTGGCCACCCGGAATACGGCATCACCCCGGGCGTGGAAACCACCACCGGCCCGCTGGGCCAAGGCATCACCAACGCTGTCGGCATGGCCCTGGCCGAGCGCCTTTTGGGCCAGGAATTCAACCGCCCGGGCTTCGACATCGTCAACCACCACACCTATGTCTTCCTGGGCGACGGCTGCCTGATGGAAGGCATCAGCCACGAGGCATGCTCGCTGGCCGGCACGCTCAAGCTGAACAAGCTGATCGCGCTGTGGGATGACAACGGCATCTCGATCGACGGCGACGTTGTCCACTGGTTCAACGACGACACCCCGAAGCGCTTCGAAGCGTACGGCTGGAACGTGATCCGCGCCGTGGATGGCCACAGCGTTGACGCCGTTGACGCCGCCATTGCCGAAGCCAAGAAGTCGGACAAGCCGACCCTGATCTGCTGCCGCACGCTCATCGGCAAGGGCGCGCCCAACAAGGAAGGCGGTCACGATGTGCACGGCGCCCCGCTGGGCGGCGTTGAAATCGCTGCCGCGCGCGAAGCGCTGGCCTGGCCGCACGCCCCGTTTGAGGTGCCGCAAGCCGTGTACGACGCGTGGGATGCCAAGGGTCAGGGCCATGCATTGGAAAAGGCCTGGAACGCGCTGTTCGATGCGTATTCCGAGCGCCACCCGGCCGAAGCCGAGCAGTTCGAGCGCCGCATGCGTGGCGAACTGCCGGAAGCCTTCGACAAGGCGGTCGCCGAGTTCATCGAGAAGTGCGAACTCAAGGCTGAAACCATCGCCACCCGCAAGGCCAGCCAGAACACGCTCGAAGCCTATGGCCCGGTGCTGGGCGAGCTGCTTGGCGGTTCGGCCGACCTGACAGGCTCGAACCTGACCAACTGGAGCGGCAGCAAGGCCGTGCGTGTGGATGCCTGGGGCAACCACATCAATTACGGTGTGCGCGAGTTCGGCATGAGCGCCATCATGAACGGCATCGCGCTGCACGGCGGCTACATTCCGTACGGCGGTACGTTCCTGACGTTCTCCGACTACAGCCGCAACGCGCTGCGCATGGCAGCGCTGATGAAAATCCGCTCGATCTTCGTGTTCACCCACGATTCCATCGGCCTGGGCGAAGACGGCCCGACGCACCAATCCATCGAGCACGTTGCCAGCCTGCGCCTCATCCCGAACATGGATGTCTGGCGCACCGCCGACACCACCGAAACCGCCGTCGCCTGGGCCGCTGCCATCCAGCGCCAGAACGGCCCAAGCTGCCTGATCTTCAGCCGCCAGAACCTGCCGTTCCAGGCGCGCAACCCGGCCACGCGCGAAGCCATCGCTCGCGGCGGCTACGTGCTGCGCGATGCCGCCAACGGTAAGCCGGACGTGGTGATCATCGCCACCGGCTCGGAAGTTGGCCTGGCGGTGGGTGCAGCAGATCAGCTTGCCGCCGAGGGTATCCATGCGCGCGTGGTGTCGGTGCCTGCCACGACCGTGTTCGACAAGCAGGATTCCGCCTACAAGGCGAGCGTGCTGCCGGCCGGCGTGCCGCGCATCGCCGTGGAAGCGGGCGTGACCGATTTCTGGTGGAAGTACCAAGTACAAGCCGTGGTCGGTATCGACACGTTCGGTGAATCGGCCCCGGCGGGCGTGCTGTTCAAGCACTTCGGCTTCACGGTCGAGAACGTGGTGAACACCGCCAAGAGCGTCATTGCTTAACTGAATTTGCGTACGCGGCACCCACGAGGTGCCGCGCTGGTTTTTATCGCACCGTCGATTTCTTTTCTGCTATCAGGAGACTGACCATGACCATCAAGATCGGCATCAACGGCTTTGGCCGCATCGGACGCATGGTGTTCCGCGCCGCCGCCGCCAACTTCAAGGACATCGAAGTCGTTGCCATCAACGACCTGCTCGAGCCCGACTACCTGGCGTACATGCTCAAGTACGACTCGGTGCACGGCCGCTTCGACGGTGAAGTGTCGGTCGACGGCAACACGCTCGTCGTCAACGGCAAGAAGATCCGCCTGACCGCCGTGAAGGATCCGTCTGAGCTGAAGTGGGGCGAAGTCGGCGCCGACGTGGTGATCGAATCGACCGGCATCTTCCTGACCAAGGAAGGCGCGCAGAAGCACATCGACGCGGGCGCCAAGAAGGTGATCATGTCGGCCCCGTCCAAGGACGACACCCCGATGTTCGTGTACGGCGTGAACCACGAAACGTACAAGGGCGAGGCGATCATCTCCAACGCTTCGTGCACGACCAACTGCCTGGCACCGGTTGCCAAGGTACTGAACGACAAGTGGGGCATCAAGCGCGGCCTGATGACCACCGTGCACGCTGCCACCGCCACGCAGAAGACCGTTGACGGCCCGTCCAACAAGGACTGGCGCGGCGGCCGCGGCATCCTGGAAAACATCATCCCGTCGTCCACCGGTGCCGCCAAGGCCGTGGGCGTGGTGATCCCGCAACTGAACAAGAAGCTGACCGGCATGTCGTTCCGCGTGCCGACCTCGGACGTGTCGGTTGTCGATCTGACCGTCGAGCTGGAAAGCGCTGCCACGTACGCTGAAATCTGCGCCGAAATGAAGGAACAAAGCGAAGGCGCGCTGAAGGGCGTGCTGGGCTACACCGAAGACAAGGTCGTCGCTACGGATTTCCGCGGCGATGCACGCACCTCGATCTTCGACGCCGAAGCCGGCATTGCACTCGATGGCACCTTCATCAAGGTCGTGAGCTGGTACGACAACGAGTGGGGCTACTCGAACAAGTGCCTGGAAATGGCGCGCGTGGTAGGCAAGTAATCCCGATCAACGGGACAGACGAACGCGCCTTCGGGCGCGTTTTTCATAGGTGAGCAAAGCGGAGCAGCCGTCACAGCCACGCGTCACTCGGCACACGCTCGATCCCGGTTTGTTAAGAACTGAAAAGAAACGTTTGCGGATGGGCAAGTTTCGAATTCGCGCCACAGGAATTCGCTTTGAAAATCGGGTTGCAGTCCGTACACTGAACAATTACTACATTGTGATGTGGCGGGCTTTTGTGCCGCATCCGACCCATTGCCTCGGCAATGGTTGCCTTTCCAGTTTTCCAACGTGTTCGAGCCAAGGCGTCCCATGGTCAACGTCGATACCAAGCTGCTGGTGATTTTTGTTGAGCTGCTCAGCAAGCGCAACGCCACCTACGTGGCTGAAAAGATGCACATGACCGCACCGGCTGTCTCGCATTCGCTGGGCCGTCTACGCGAAATTTTCGACGATCCCCTCTTCATCCGTGTTCCGCATGGCCTGACACCCACGCCCAAGGCGCTGGAGCTGGGCCCCAAGGTGCGTGAGATGCTCGACTTGTGGGCCGCCATCAACGAAGGCGACATCGCCACGTTTGACCCGGCCGAGGCGACCGGCACGTTCAACGTCAGCTTTGCAGGCACGCTGGGCGATGCGCTGTTCGATCGCTTCCTGTTGCGCATCAAGCGACTGGCGCCGGCATTGCAGGTGCGCCTGACCGAGTCGTCCTCGTGGGAAGCCGATGTGGCCGCCATGCGCGCCAACGAGCTGGATCTGGCGTTCTCACCGTTCCCCACGCGCCATCCCGAGATCATGGAAGAGGTCGTGACCTCGTTCAACATGTGGGTCTGCGCACGCAAGGACCACCCGATCCTCGGGGAACGCTGCACGCTCGAGCAATATCTCGATTGCGAGCATATCTTCATCGCGCAAGGCAGCCCAGGCAGTCGCGTCGCGCCGTCGCTCATTCCGCTGGACTACGCCTTGCAGCAGCGCGGCCTCAAGCGCAACTCGACCATGACCGTGCATAGCTGGCGCACACAGGGCGAAGTGGCTGCCCAGACCGACATGATCTTCACGGTCAACTCGCTGATGAAGGATATGGTCTGCAAGACGTACGACCTGAACGCGTTTCCGTTGCCGGCTGAGCTTGAAACCGTGCTGGGCCTGAACATGCTGTGGCACCGCAGCCGCAACACGCATCCAATGTTGGTGTGGGCGCGTCAGCTCTTCAAGCAGGTTGTGGCCGAATACACCGGGCAGGCGTCGGGCGCTCCGGCCCATCCGCCCGTGCAGGCCAATGAGCACGGCAAGGCCGAGAAAGGCAGCCAGGGCGACGCAGAAAAGGAGGGCGAGACGCGGTTGTCCGTCTGACATCCGCCATCTCGCCGCTCCAATGAAAAACGGCCGCAGACGATGCGGCCGTTTTCTTTTGGATAACGCTTCAGCGCTTTGGCCGGTGCGGGCAGGCCTCCTTCGAGCAATTGCCATAGAGCGACAGCGCGTGCTCCTGCAGCGCAAAACCGCGCGCACGGGCGATGCTCTGCTGGCGCTGCTCGATCTCGGCATCGAAAAATTCTTCCACGCGGCCGCAATCGAGGCACACCAGGTGATCGTGGTGTTTGCCTTCGTTGAGTTCGTAGATCGCCTTGCCGGATTCGAAGTTGTTACGTGACAGCAGCCCCGCCTGCTCGAACTGCGTCAGCACGCGATAGACCGTGGCCAAGCCAATGTCCATGTGCTCGGCGAGCAGGATGCGGTACACGTCTTCGGCGCTCATGTGGCGCTCTTCGCTGGTCTGAAAGATCTCGAGGATCTTCAACCGCGGCACCGTGGCTTTCAGACCGATGTTCTTGAGGTCTGCAGGACTCGGCATGCGCCAGGCTCCCTAGAGTACAATGTTCGGATTCCAATCATAAGGGTTTTGGCGGCAAAAGTCCTATTGACGGGCCTGCACGATGTGCCTGGCCCTCGCCGATTCCTCCCGTACCGGCATGTCCGGAACCGTTTGAAGGCCGATCGCTCATGACCTTTTCCTTTGCGCGCAGTCCTGTCCGTTTTGCCCACGTCGCCCGTCGCGGCGGCCTGTTGGTGGGTGCCATGCTCGCTGCGTCGGCATTGCTGGCCGGATGCGGCACCTATGACAGCACCACGCGCAAGATCGCCAATGCCATCACGCCGTATCGCATCGATATCGTGCAAGGCAATTTCGTCTCGCGCGAACAAGCAGCGCAGCTCAAGGAAGGCATGACGCGCGACCAAGTGCGCTTCGTACTCGGCACGCCGCTGTTGACGGATATGTTCCATGCCAACCGCTGGGACTATATCTTCTCGTTCAAGCGTGGCAACACGGCCGTTGTGCAGGAACGCAAGCTGACCGTGTGGTTTGACGGCGATCGTCTCTCCAAGTGGGTGGGCGCTGATGAGCTGCCGTCCGAATCGGAGCTGATCTCCGAGATCGATGGCATCAAACGCCCGAAGAAGGATGCCGCGCAAGCCGCTGCCGCTGCGGGTGCAGCACCGGCAACGCGTGCGCCGTCGATTCCGTCGGCTGAAGCAACTGACCGCGTGCAGTCGACCACGGGCTCCAAAAACAGTGTTGACGTGACCTTGCCGGAGCGCCGCACTGGTGGTGGCGGTACCGACACCAGCGTTCCGCCGCCGGCCACCACGTCGCCCTGAACGCCCAGGGGCGCACGTAGCCAGAGCATCGGCACACCATCTTCGAGCGAGCGGCGGACGGGTTCCGCCGCTTGTGCGTTTTACAGACCGCTTTCTCTTTTGCAGCTTTTCGCTTCCACCGACATGAAAATTGCGATTGCAGGCGCCTCGGGCCGCATGGGCCAGATGCTGATCGACACCGTACTGCGCACGCCGGGCGTGACGCTGGGCGCCGCGCTGGACCGCGCCGGCAGCGATGCCGTGGGTCAGGACGCCGGCGTCAAGCTCGGCAAGACCACCGGCGTGATTGTGACCGACGACGTGCGTGCGGGGCTCTCGCAGGCCGACGTGCTGATCGATTTCACGCGTCCTGACGCAACGCTCAATCACCTGAATGTGGCGCGTGAGCTGGGAACTGCCGTGGTGATCGGCACGACCGGTTTCACGGCCGAGCAGAAGGGCAGCTTCAAGACCTACGGTGAGTCGATCGGCGTGGTCTGGGCGCCAAACATGAGCGTGGGCGTGAACGCGACCTTCAAACTGATCGAAGTCGCAGCCAAGATCCTGGCGCAGGGCTATGACGTGGAGATCATCGAGGCGCATCACAAGCACAAGATCGACGCGCCGTCGGGCACCGCGCTCAAAATGGGCGAAATCGTGGCCGAGGCGCAGGGCACCAAGCTGGCCGATCGCGCGGTCTATGCCCGAGAAGGCGAGACCGGCCCGCGGGAACTGGGCACCATCGGTTTTGCCACCGTGCGCGGCGGCGACATCGTAGGCGACCACACCGTGCTGTTTGCCGGTGACGGCGAGCGCATCGAGATCACGCATCGCTCCAACACGCGCCAGTCGTATGCCGAAGGCGCCGTGCGCGCTGCGGTGTACGTGGCCGGCAAGAAAGGCTTGTACGACATGAACGACGTGCTCGGTCTGTAAATCAGGCGGGCAGGAAAGGGCGCCGGCAGGCCTGTCCGGCGCCCTTTTTCTCCGCTCGCGATCGCCCGGATGGGGCGGGTGGCGACGGTATAATCGGGCCTTTTCCGTTATTCAATCCGGCTGCGCGCGTAGGTGGCGCGGCTGCAATCGCCCGGGGCACCTCGGACGACCCATCACCATGCAAGACAAATACTCCCCGTCTGAAGTCGAACAGCAAGCGCAGCAACACTGGCAGGCCCTGGACGCCTACCGGGTGACCGAACACGCGCGCGCTGCTGACGGCTCGGACAAGCCCAAGTTCTACGCCTGCTCGATGCTGCCGTATCCGTCGGGCAAGCTGCACATGGGCCACGTGCGCAACTACACGATCAACGACGTGATGACGCGTCAGCTGCGCATGAAGGGATACAACGTGCTGATGCCGATGGGCTGGGACGCCTTCGGTATGCCGGCGGAAAACGCGGCGCTCAACAACGGCGTGGCACCGGCTGCATGGACCTACGACAACATCGCTTACATGAAGAAGCAGATGCAGTCGATGGGTCTGGCGATCGACTGGTCGCGAGAAGTGGCGACCTGCAGCCCGGACTATTACCGCTGGAACCAGTGGCTGTTCCTGAAGATGCTCGAAAAAGGCATCGCCTACCGCAAGACCGGCACCGTCAATTGGGACCCGGTCGACCAGACCGTGCTCGCCAACGAGCAGGTGATCGACGGGCGCGGCTGGCGCTCGGGCGCGGTGGTGGAAAAGCGTGAGATCCCGATGTACTACCTGGGCATCACGAAGTATGCGCAGGAGTTGCTCTCCGACCTCGATCCGCTGGGCTGGCCGGAGCGCGTCAAGCTCATGCAGCAGAACTGGATTGGCAAGAGCGAGGGTGTGCGTTTTGCGTTCCCGCACAACATTTCCGGGGATGACGGCAATCTGATCAACGACGGCAAGCTGTATGTCTTCACCACGCGCGCCGACACCATCATGGGCGTGACCTTCTGCGCCGTGGCCGCCGAGCACCCGATCGCTACGCACGCCGCGCAGACCAACCCGGCACTCGCCGCGTTCATCGAAGAGTGCAAGCACGGCAGCGTCATGGAAGCCGACATGGCAACCATGGAAAAGAAGGGCATGCCGACAGGCCTGACCGTCACACACCCGCTCACGGGCGAATCCGTGCCGGTGTGGGTCGGCAACTACGTGCTGATGACCTATGGCGATGGCGCCGTGATGGGCGTGCCCGCACACGACGAGCGCGACTTCGCCTTCGCCAACAAGTACAGCCTGCCCATCAAGCAGGTCATCGACGTGAAGGGTCAGCCGTACGACACGACCACCTGGGCCGAGTGGTACGGCGACAAGGAACACGGCGTGCTCTTCCACAGCGGCAAGTACGATGGCCTGAACTATCAGCAGGCCGTCGACGCCGTATCCGCTGACCTGGCCACCAAGGGCCTTGGCGAAAAGAAGACCACCTGGCGCCTGCGCGACTGGGGCATCTCGCGCCAGCGCTACTGGGGCACGCCGATCCCGCTGATCCATTGCGAGAGCTGCGGCGTCGTGCCGGTGCCCGAGCAGGATCTGCCGGTGCGCCTGCCCGAAGACCTCGTTCCGGATGGCACAGGCAACCCGCTCGCCAAGGACCCCCGCTTTCTGGAGTGCACGTGCCCGTCGTGCGGCAAGCCCGCGCGCCGCGAGACCGACACGATGGATACGTTCATCGACTCGTGCTGGTACTACATGCGCTATACGTGCCCGGACGGCGCCAGCATGGTCGACGCCCGCAACGATTACTGGATGCCGATGGATCAGTACATCGGCGGCATCGAGCACGCGATCCTGCACCTGCTGTACGCGCGCTTCTGGACCAAGGTCATGCGTGACCTGGGCCTGGTCAAGTTCGACGAGCCGTTCACCAACCTGCTCACGCAGGGCATGGTGCTCAACGAGACGTACTACCGCGAAGATGTCTCGGGCAAGAAGCAGTGGATCAACCCGGCCGATGTTGACGTGCAGACCGACGAACGCGGCCGCCCCGTGGGTGCCACGCTCAAGACCGACGGCCAGCCGGTGGTGATCGGCGGTGTGGAGAAGATGTCGAAGTCGAAGAACAACGGCATCGACCCACAAGCGCTGATCGACCAATACGGTGCCGACACGGCGCGCCTGTTCACGATGTTCGCCGCGCCGCCCGAGCAACAGCTCGAGTGGAACGACGCCGGTGTGGAAGGCGCCTCGCGCTTCCTGCGCCGCTTGTGGAACTTTGGCGTGGCGCATGGTGACGCGATTCGCGCCGGTCACGGCAATGGCGTCGTGGCGGGTGCAACGGATGCCGATCGCGCGCTGCGCCGCGAGCTGTACACCGTGCTCAAGCAGGCCAACTACGACTACGAGCGTCTGCAGTACAACACCGTCGTCTCGGCGACGATGAAGATGCTCAACGCGTTGGAAGGCGCCAAGGACGCGGGTGCCGATGCGCGCCGCGAAGGCTTGGGGCTGTTGCTGCGCGTGCTGTATCCGGTGGTGCCGCACATCACGCACGTGCTGTGGAAGGAACTGGGCTACGCCGGCGCGTATGGCGACTTGCTCGACGCCCCGTGGCCGCAGGTCGACGAAGGTGCGCTGGTGCAGAGCGAGATCGAACTCGTGCTGCAGGTCAACGGCAAGGTGCGCGGCAGCATCGTCGTGCCGGCCGATGCCGACCGCGCCGCCATCGAAGCGATTGCCGCCAAGGATGAGGCGGTCCAGAAGTTTGCTGAAGGCAAGCCGCCCAAGAAGATCATCGTGGTGCCGGGCCGTCTGGTGAACGTGGTGGCCTGATCGGCCATCCCACTCAAGGAACGCATGGTTATGTCGTTGTCCCGAGGTTTGTCCCGCCGCCGCTTTGGTCGCTCTGTCCTTGCCTTGGCGATCGCGCTGCCTGCGCTGTCTGCCTGCGGTTTTCACATGCGGGGCAATACCGACTTCGCGTTCAAGCGGCTGTACATCAATCTGCCGCAGAACTCGCAGATGCGCGCGCAGTTGCGCCGGCTAATCGACAACGGCTCCGACACCGTCATCGTGTCGGACAAGAAAGACGCCGATGCGCTGCTCGACGTGCTGGCCGAAGACCGCGTGAAGACCATCTCGTCGCTCACGCCGCAAGGTGTGGTGCGCGAATACCGCATTACGTATCGCTTCCGCTTCCAGCTGCGCGATGCGCACGACAACCTGCTGATCCCGCCGTCGGAAATCACGCAGTTCCGCGATCTTTCGTACAACGAGACGCAGGTGCTCGCCAAGGATTACGAAGAAGCGGCGCTCTACCGCGACATGCAGGGCGATACGATCAACCAGCTTGTGCGGCGTCTGGGTGCCGTGAAGCTGCCGTCGTAACCGGCCGGCTGGTCATGCAACTGCGGCTCGACGCGCTCGAAGGGCACCTCAAGCAGGCCGGCGCCAAAGGCCTGGCGCCGCTGTATGTGGTGCACGGTGACGAGCATCTGTTGGCACTGGAAGCTGTCGATGCACTGCGCCAGGCCGCACGCGCGCAGGGCTTTACCGAGCGCGAGGTGATGAGTGTCGAGCGCGGTTTTTCGTGGTCGCGCGTGACCGAGGCGCAGCAATCGATGTCGCTGTTCGGGGATCGCAAGATCGTCGAGCTGCGCATTCCGTCCGGCAAGCCCGGCAAGGATGGCGGCGAAGCATTGCGCGCATTGGCTGCGGGCACGCCGTCCGGGCCGGCCACCGACACCGTCACGCTGATCACGCTGCCGCGTCTGGATTTTGCGACCGCCAAGTCGGCGTGGTTTGCGGCGCTGGAAGGGGCGGGCGTGTCGATCAAGGTCGATTCGGTGGATCGCACCAAGCTGCCCGGCTGGATTGGCGAGCGCTTGGCGCGCCAGCAGCAACGTGTGGAGCCCGGTGAGCCTGGCCGCCGCGCCCTGCAGTTCATTGCCGACCGTGTGGAAGGCAATCTGCTGGCCGCGCATCAGGAAATCCAGAAGCTCGGTTTGTTGCATCCGCCCGGTGTGCTGACGTTCGACGATGTGCACGATGCGGTGCTCAACGTGGCGCGTTACGACGTGTTCAAGCTGTCCGAAGCCATGCTGGCAGGCGATGTGCCGCGGCTGGTCCGCATGCTCGAAGGGCTGCGCGGCGAGGGCGAAGCCACGGTCCTGGTCCTCTGGACGTTGACGGAAGAAATTCGCGTATTATCAAAAATCGCCTCGGGCGCGGCCCAGGGCAAGCCGGTGGCGTCCATGCTGCGGGAACTTCGGGTCTGGGGCCCGCGCGAGCGGCTGGTGCCGCAGGCGGCGCAGCGGCTGTCACAGCGCGAGCTGGAAGGCGCGCTCTCCATGGCTGCCAAGCTGGATCGGCAGGTCAAGGGGTTGCGCGAACCATCGCTGCCCGCGGAGCCTTGGGATGGTCTGCTGCAACTGGCGATGCGCATCGCGCGGCCGGGCAGCCTCCCGGTGCCGGCCTGATCCACGCCATCGGCGCAAGCCTCCGAATTGTCCTCACACTGAATTTGCCGGCAGCTCGCCGGTCGCGATCATCATGAAGCAGCTCGACGTGAACGAATACATGGCCCTGGTCGGCCGTCAGGCGCGCACCGCCTCGCGCGGCATGGCACGTGCCGGCACCGCGCAAAAGAACCGCGCGCTGTTGTATATTGCGGCCGCCGTCCGTCGCGATGCCGCCAAACTCAAAGAGATCAACGCACGCGACGTCGAGCGCGCCCGCGCCAACGGCCAGGATGCTGCCTTCATCGACCGCCTCACGCTGACCGACCGCGCCATCGATACCATGGCCGCAGGCCTGGAGCAAATCGCCGCGCTGCCCGATCCCATCGGCGAGATCAGCAACATGAAGTTCCGCCCGACCGGCATCCAGGTCGGCCAGATGCGCGTGCCGCTTGGCGTGATCGGCATCATCTATGAGTCGCGTCCGAACGTGACGGTGGATGCCGCGGCGTTGTGCATAAAGTCAGGCAACGCGACCATTCTGCGCGGCGGCTCCGAGGCGATCGAATCAAACGGCGCGCTAGCGGCGCTCATCGAGGAAGGGTTGGCCGATGCGGGCTTGCCTGCCAACGCCGTACAGGTTGTGGCCACCACGGATCGCGCGGCGGTCGGCAAGCTCATCACCATGACGGAGTATGTCGATGTGATCGTGCCGCGCGGCGGCAAGAGCCTGATCGCGCGCCTGATCGAAGAAGCCCGGGTGCCGATGATCAAGCACCTGGACGGCATCTGTCACGTCTACATCGACGCCGATGCCGACATCGAAAAGGCCGTGCGTGTGTGCGACAACGCCAAGACGCAGCGCTATGCGCCGTGCAACACGATGGAGACGCTGCTCGTGTCGCGCGATGTGGCTGCGCGGGCGTTGCCGCCGCTGGCGAAGATCTATCAGGACAAGGGTGTGGAACTGCGCGTGTGCCCGGCCACGCGTGCCACACTGGAAGCCGCCGGCTTCGGCAATCTGAAGGATGCCGTTGAGGCGGACTGGCACACCGAATATCTGGCGCCGATCCTGTCGATCCGCACCGTTGACGGCCTGGATGCCGCCATCGAGCACATCAACACCTACGGCTCCGCGCATACCGATTCCATCATCACCGAGAACTATTCGACCGGCATGCGCTTCCTGCGCGAGGTCGATTCGGCCAGCGTGATGATCAACGCCTCCACGCGGTTTGCCGATGGCTTCGAGTACGGCCTTGGCGCCGAAATCGGCATCTCCAACGACAAGCTGCACGCGCGTGGACCAGTCGGGCTGGAGGGGCTGACTTCGCTGAAGTACGTCGTGTTCGGGCACGGCGAGATTCGCGCCTGATATCGCTTGTTGCACGTTGAGCGCCGCCAAGAGCGGCGCGCGATGTGTTTACCGTTCGCGCTTCACCATTCACGGGACTGTTCGCATGCTCTGGGTCAAAGCCTTTCACATCGTATTCATTGCGTCTTGGTTTGCCGGGCTGTTCTATCTGCCGCGCATCTTCGTCAACCTTGCGATGGAAACCGAGCGTGCAGCCATCACGCGCCTGCTGATCATGGCGCGCAAGCTGTTCCGCTTCACGACCATGCTGGCGATTGTCGCGATCCTGCTTGGGCTGTGGCTGTTCCTGGGATATCGCATCGGGCTGTATCCGCCCAATGGTTGGATGCACGCGAAGCTCGCGCTGGTGCTCGTGACGATCGGATATCACCACGGTTGTGGCGTGCTGCTGCGCAAGTTCGAGGCGGGCACCAACAAACGTTCCCACAAGTTCTACCGCTGGTTCAATGAACTGCCGGTGCTGTTGTTGCTGGCGATTACGATCCTGGTGGTCGTCAAGCCGTTCTGAGGCCACTGCAAAAGGATTCTGACGGACCAACCCCTCCTTGCCGTACGACTTGTACTGTCTGCGTCGGCGTTGAACCGTCAGAACCGCTTCGCTTCATTTTGCAGTGATCTCTAACTATTTTGTCTTCCGATGGCAACTGCTTACTTCGCGCCATGCCCCCGTGGGCTAGAACAGGCGCTGGCCGATGAACTGGCCGAAATCGCCATCCGTCCGGAGGTGGATGAGCTGGCCGCGTTCGAGGTGGGCCGCACCGTGCCGGGTGGCGTGCACTTCTTCGGCACGCAGGGTGCGGCGTATGCCGTCAACCTGCACAGCCGCATCGCCAGCCGCGTGCTGATGCGCCTCGGCTCGCGCGGTTATCGCTCGGAAGACGACATCTACGCGCTGGCCGCTGCGCAGCGCTGGGAAGACTATTTCACGCCCGACGAGATGATTCGCGTGGATGTGACCGCGCACAAATCGCCGTTGCAGAGCCTGAAGTTTGTCGGCCTGCGCGTGAAGGACGGGGTGTGTGACCGCTTCCGCCAGCGCATGGGCGCGCGGCCCAGCGTTGACACCGTCTCGCCGGACGTGCGCATCTACGCGTACCTGACCGAGACCGACTGCACGATCTACCTCGACACCACCGGCGAGCCGCTCTTCAAGCGCGGCTGGCGCCAGGAAAAGGGCGAGGCCCCGCTGAAGGAAAACCTTGCCGCCGGCATTCTGCGCCTGACGGGCTGGACGGGTGCCCACGGCATGCCGTTCTACGATCCGATGTGCGGCAGCGGCACATTCCTCGTTGAAGCTGCGCAACGCGCGCTTGGCATTGCGCCGGGCGGCCAGCGCGCCTTCGCCTGCGAGTGGTTGCAGGACCACGACGCCAAATGCTTCAAGCGCCTGCGCGAAGCCGCCGCCGATGCGGCCGCTGCCTCCATGCGCCGTGCGCCGCCGCTGGTGGCTGGTGCCGACATTTCCACCGACATGCTTGCCTATGCCGCCGCCAACTGGCAGCGTGCCGGTCTGCCCGGCGAGCCTGTGCTCAAGCAAGTCGATGCGCGCTTCGGCAAGCCGCCATTCGAGACCGCCGGTGTGTTGCTGATGAATCCCCCATACGGCGAACGTATTGTGGTGCGTGGTGCACATGGTTCGCGCCGTCGCCGGCCGGAAGGCGAGAGTGAGGAAGACGGCACCGTGTTCGAGCGCGCCAGCCGCGCCATGGGCGCCCCGCGCGACGATGGCCGCCGTCCGATGCGTGAGCTGCGTCAGCCCGAACCGCCGCTGCCGATCGACCCCGAGGAAGAGGCCGCCGCCAACGAATTTGCGCAAGCCTTTGCCGGCACGCTCAAGCGCGACTTCGCCGGCTGGAAGGCGTTCGTCTTCACCGGCGATCTGTCGATGCCGCGTCGAATGCGACTGAAGGAATCGCAGCGCACACCGCTCTACAACGGCAACATCGAATGCCGTCTGTTCCGCTTCGACATGGTGAAGGGCGGTATGCGCGATCGGCCCGAGCGGCCCGCACAGGGCGATGCTTCAAACGGCAACGCCGACGCATAAGCATCGGCGTTTGTGACAACTGCGGGCCTGCTTCAGGCGGCCTGCAGATCCTGGAAATGCTCCATCCACGCCGCGAGTTGATCCGGCGTGAGCTGCGTCTGGTTGTCGAGCAGGCGCAGCTTGACCGTCGCACCATCGCGCTCGGCCGTGAGCGACCAACCCTTGCCATCGAGCCACAGCAGGAACGCCAGCCACTTGGCATGCGATTCCGACACCTTGTGCGTGGACGCCGCCTCCAGGAATTCCGTCAGCGCGGTGAGATCCACTACCGCCGCCGCATCGCTGCCTGACGGCGAGACCTTGCCGTCAAGCACCTCGGCCAGCACTTCCAACGCCTGCGCCGCGGGCTTGCTGTCAAAGCGCGATGACAGGTCCACATATGCCTGCCGCACTGCGTGGCTGAACTCGCCGGTACGCAGGCTTTCTTCGCCGATCAGCTCGGTGTAATCCTTCATCGCCCAGTCGGGCTGTGCCAGCGATTGCAGACCCACGGCGGCGGCGGCACGCAGGTAATCGTTGACGGCGCTGAACGACGACAGCCCCGAGACCGCGAGGTACAGCGTTTGCAGCGCACCGATGCGATGCGTAAGCGTCTGGCTCTGGCGCACGGTCATCTTCTCGCGCAGCAGCGCGTCACGCTCGCGACGCAGATCGGAGAATTCCAATGCCTGCTTCAGTTCCACACGTAGCGCGGTGATGTCCCACGGCTTCTTGATGTAACGGTGAATCTGCCCCTGGTTGACTGCCTCAACCGTGTCTTCGATTTCGGAGTAGGCGGTAGTCAGGATGCGCACGAGGTGCGGGTAGCGCTCGCGCGCGTAGCGCAGCAACTCGTTGCCGAGTTCACCAGGCATGCGCTGGTCTGACACGAGCACACCCAGCGTGGCGGCGTGCTGGTCGAGCATGCGCTTGCCTTCTTCGACCGAGGTGGCGGTGACGACCGGCGCCAGTGAACCGATGGCACGGCCGAAGTAAGTCAGCGCCAATGTCTCGTCGTCCACGTACAGGATCTTGGGCTCGTTGCCCCCGGGATTGGTCATCCGTCACTCCTCATAGCAATTGCAGCCGATACGGCAAACGCGCGGATCACGTGCGGCCTGGTTCGTAAGTCTTGTGGTCTTGTCATGGGAACGTCAGAGTCACGCGCGTGCCTGCGCTGGGTGCGGAATCAATCGCAATCGCTCCCCCGAACGATTGCATGATCCGCGTACAAAAAATCATGCCCATGCCGTTGCCGCCTTCTTCGGCGCGCGTCGTCACGGGGTCGATGGTCAGCCGCGCGAGAACGTCGGGCGCGATACCGGGGCCGTTGTCCTCGATCCGGATCATGTGCTGGGCGTTGCCGGCGTCAGGCAGACGGCTGGCGACGATTTCAAGCTTCGGTGCATTGGTGTGCCGCAGCGCCTGCAACGCGTTGCTCGTGAGCGACGAGAGCACCAGCATCACGCAGTTGGGCAGCGTCTGGATCGGAAAATCGTCTTCCACGCGGTACGACACCCATTCGCGCTGCGCGTTCGTAAACGGGTATGTGTCGAACAATGAGCGGATCAGCCCGCCCGCGCTGTTGGGCGTGGCTGCTGTGCCGGGCTTGCCGTACGTGTTGCGCACGGAGTTCAGGAACGTGGCGATGACCGAGAGGCAATAGCGCGCGTTGTCCTGCACGCGATCGGCCGCGCGGCCGATTTCGGGCAGCGCGCCGGGCGTGGGTTCGTTCTGGTCCACGCGCATGCGGATGCCGCGTGCAAAGTTGGAAATGGCCGCCAGCGGCGTGTTCAACTCGTGCGCAAGAAAGGCCAGCGTTTCGTCGATTGCCATGAGGCGCTGGGTACGCAAGAGGCGGTCCTGGCGCAGTGCCAGCGCCTCTTGCAGCGAGCGCCGCACGTCTTCGGGCTGATAGGGCTTCTCCAGGATCTTGAACACGCGCCCGGTGTTCACGGCCTGGATCAGCAGGTCCTTGTCGGCATACGCGGTGACGAGGATGGTGGCGATGTCGCCGTATTCCGCATCGATGAAGCGCAGCAGCTCGGTGCCGTCGCCGCCCGGCATGCGGAAGTCGGTCAGGACCACGCTGATGCGTTCGTGCGAATCGCGTAGCACGGTCTTGGCCTCTTCGACGCTGTTGGCCGTCAGCACCTCGTAGCCAGTGCCGATCGTGCGCGCGAACCATTTGCAGGCCTGCGCTTCGTCGTCGACGTAGAGGATGGTGACGGTGTCCGGCGTGGTGTCCATGATGCTTCTACTCCGAGCGCGGCAGATCGAACGTGAAGCGCGCCCATTCACCTTCCTGGCTCGTCACGGCCAGGGTGCCGCCATGACGCTGGATGACGCTGTAGCTGATCGATAGGCCGAGGCCGAGGCCCTTGCCGACATCGCGCGTGGTAAAGAACGGCTCGAACACGCGCGACAGGTTTTTCTCTGAGATGCCAGGGCCGTTATCAGTCACCACCACATGCAGGCGGTTGTCGATCCATTCGGCGGCAATCTCGATGCGTGGGTTCTCGCGCTGCACCTTTTGCATGGCAAGCGCCGCGTTCGACAACAGGTTGATCAGCACACCGATGATGGCCGCCTCATCGCCGCGCACGAGCGTGTCCGGCGGCAGTTTGCGTTCGAGGGTCACACCGCGCAACTCGTGGCTGGTCAGGCGGATGGCGGAGTCAATGGCCTTTTCCGCCAGGAACGGCGCATTTGCCTCGCCTTTCTCGGGGCTGCGGTAGGCGAAGGTTTTCAGGTCCGAAACGATGTGCTGCACACGCTGCATGCCTTCCTTGGCATCGGTCAGGCATTCGAGCAGCATCGGGCTGCCCTTGGCGGTGGGGTCTTCCTGCGCCACGGCAATCGCCATCAGGCAGAAGTTGACCGGGTTGTTGATCTCATGCAGCAGGCCTGCCGACAGCGTGCCGATGGCGGCCATCTTTTCCTGCTGCAGAAGCTGGCCCTTGATGTCGGTGAGGTCCTGATTGGTCCGCGCGAGCTGCTCGTTCTTCTGCGCAACTTCTTCCTTGAGCCGGAAAAGCTGGAAGCGCCCGCGCTCATTGAAGTACGTGTACAGCGTGCTCGTCGCAATCGAGAACAGGATGAACAGCGAATGCACGATGAAGATTTCGCGCGACTGGATGCCGCCCGGATGCAACGTGCACGCAATCACCCAGAAGATATACGTGCAGGTGCCGAACAGCACGGCTTGCAGAAAGCCGATCGGCATCACCATGCCCACCGCGTAGATCGCCAGGTTCAGCCCCGAGTAATACGGAGAACTGGCGCCCTCGGTGTCGTAGATCATCCACGAGATCATGATCTGCGGACAGATCAACCAGAAGAACGTCAGGCTCTGCACATGCTCTTCGCCCCAGCGCGTATAGAGCACAAGCAGGGCGCCGAACATGATGAGCGAGGTGATGACGCGCAGCGAGGCAAACAGCCAGAGCTTGTCCACATACATGCCGTAGTCCAGCCCGACGCCTGCCAGTACCAGCACGATGCCGGTCACGGCCGCCATACGGCTGAAGACGAGCCGGAACTGCTTCAGCTCGGCCTGGTATCCGCGATGTGTAATGGGCTCCATGCGTGTTCCTGGGAAGCGGATTAAGCAGCGGATGTGGCAAGCCCGGCCACGCTGGCCTGGGCGAATACGTTGACGCCGGTCACGTCGGTATAGACACGCACGTCGTGCGAGCCTTCGGGCAGCAGCTCGGTCATCAGTGGTTCATCGCGATAGACGAGGTACCACTCCAGCACGTGTTCCATCACGAAGCGCATCGGGTTGTTGCCGTGCACGTTGGTCGCGAGGATGGCGCCGCCCCGGCGCGTACGCGAAGCAAAGTAGGCGAGCAGGCGCTGGCAGACTTTGTTGGAGAGATAGTCGAACAGGCCGGCGCAATACACGGCATCGCAATCTCCGGCTTGCGGGCTGTCGGCCGTGATGCGGCGTTTGAGCAGCTGATGCACCGATTCATGCACGAAATCGACGGTGACGGTCTTGCGCGCGCGATCCATCGCACGGCGCATCTGTTCGCGGGTGTAGTCGAGCGTTTCTTCGCTGAAGTCCACCAGTTCGAACGACAGCAACGTTGGTTCCGGATGTTGCTGAATGAAGCGCTGAATTTCCACCGCCGGCCCGCAGCCCACGTTGAGCACCTTGAACGTTCGGCCCGCCGCCTTGGCTTGCGCGGCCAGATCGCTCAGATACTGCACAAGAATGTCGATGCGGTTGCGGTGCGCCTCGGCTACGTCGGTGCGCAGAAAGGCGGCGTTGACGATCTGGAAGTACGTGTTCGGACCTTCTCGCGGGTCTGAGAGGATCTGGTTGACCATCTCGTAATCGCCCGCGTAGCCCAGCGGCTTGGTGTACGTGCGATAGATGAACGGCGCACGCAACAGCAGCGGATGCAGCGCGGCTTGCGCGAACGTGCGGTGCGCCGGTGCAAGCTCCGCCTCGACCTTGCCTGCTTCCGACTCGAGCCCATCCATGTAGCCCTTGAGCTTGAGCATGATCGGCTCGGCCAGCTCCTGAAAGACATCCATGCGCAGCTTGTTGTCTTCGCGCGGCAATGTCTTCGACAGATCCACCTGTTCCACCCAGCGCGACACTTCGGCCAGGAATGCACGCATCTCATTGACGACGATCTGATAGTCGCGGTGGATGCGGAACCGTTCCTGCCATTCCTGCACGAACGTTCGCGCTTCTTCGCCCACGGAGGCCGGCGTGTCGGCCACTTCCGATAGCTCGCGCCATTCGTCGATCAGCGTGAGCGAGACGACGGCGGTCAGGCCCGTGTTCACCAGGCTGATCACCACGGCCTTGCCAAGATAGGCTTGCCGCGTCCCCATCTTGATCGCGAGTTCGGACAGCACCTCGCTTACCTGCACGATCGAGTACGGGTTGTAGATCTCCATCACCAGGGCACGCCGCTGAAGCGTGATGATGGTGCCGCGGACCTGCTGACCCTGTGAGTTACGGAAGCTGACCGCGGGATCGATTTGGTTGGGTGAGTACACGGTGCGAATTTGCCGGAGACTTCAGGGAAAACGTCTGCCAAGCGGGACGCTCACTCCAACAACCGTGCACCCGGGGTCGCACCGCGAATCCGGGCACCGCGAATACGACGCGCCCCGCCGACACTGCCGGGCATGCCGCCGCATCAGTCGTGAAAGCGTGTTTGAAGCCGTCCGCTGGCCGTGCGCAATACGCGCCAGCCCGGGCGTCTCTCGCCCAAACCCGCTCCGAGAAGATCGGGGAAGATGATCGACTGCAGCCGGCGCCGTCAGTATTGCTACCGCGGCACCTCTACTGCCTGCCGATCAACAGCGTGGCAACGGGAATCGTGCAACCGTGAACCATGACCAGATTGGAACGATGCACTCCCCTGACATCCGCAACGCGCGCTGCTTGAACGCGCGGCCCGCTGCTGCATCCCAAATCGTCCCTCAAGGAGAATCCCGCACAGTAATGAACTTGGGGCGCCGCTTTGAATGTTGCATGCCGGTACCCTCGTTCGCCATGATGCCGCAGCTATGCCACGCATGCATCAGGGCGATTCAGCCGGGCCACGCTCTGACGTCATGGCTGCCGAATGATGCAATCGATTGTACTTGCCGAATGTGACCCACACAATGTGGAAACCCGCAGGGCAGAGCAAAGCGGAAACACCATCTCAGCGTGATTTGCGGCCGGTGAGCGCGTCCGGATCCTGCTTGTAGTTGGTGAGGAATTGGGTGTAGCTGTAGACCTGTGCCGGCAGCAGATGGCTCGGCATGTCGAACAGCGCGTAGTAGTACGGCTCTCGCCCCTGACACACCTCTGCGGGCAGGCAATATTGTTCCCACTCCACACATGCCGGGGTGTACATGCCATCGCCAGGCCAGAAGAACGGGACGATCTGCTTGTCGTGCAGGCCCTTGAGCAGCGCATCGGGCGCGTTGTACGCCTCGGCGTTTTCCAGGTGCGTGAGCATGCTCGCATTGGTCTCGATGACCATGAGCGTGGCGCGCCCGTCGGCCGTGAGCAGCAGCACGCCGGCGGGGTGCGGATACAAGTAGTACTCGATGAAACGGTAGCGCGTGGACAGCTCGCGCACGAGCCGTGTGATCGCGGGGTCGGACAGAAAACTGAACGAGTGGCGCGACAGCAGATCGCGCAGTGTGCTCGACAGATTGCTGAAGTAGCGCACCTGCAATGCTTCGATTTCCGCGCTAAGCCGCTCGGCCATCGCCGGATGGTCTTTCTTGATATAGCGGTCGATCAGGCCATCGTTGAAACCCTGCACGGCGATGTTCTCGTCGGCCATGCCCGTGAGCAGGATCGTCATGCACGGCAGATCTTTGAGCTTGGCGCAGAACTCCAGCCCGTTCATGCGCGGCATGGAGTAATCCACCACGATGACTGAGGGCTGCAGGAAACGATTGACCTCGTGGATCTGGCGGTAGACGCGGTCGACGTCAAGCTGGATGGTGCGGCGCTCGGTGGAGAACGTCAGGTCATCGTGCGTGACGCGCACCGGCAGGAAACCCGGCATGCGAAGCGAATGCCACTGGCGCAGCCACGCCAGCGCCTCTTCCGGATCGTTGAAGGCCAACAGCGCGCGCGAGGGGTCCATTTGGAACCCGAGGCTTTCCACGAACGATTGGCTGTCGTCGACCACCACCGTCAGGGTGGGGTGGAAATAGACCGGCAGGGCGCTGTCCTGTTGCATACGTCGGGAGGAATCGGAAGAGGGCAGGGTGCAGCGCACGGCCGGTGTGGCCGACGCTGCCCGTTTGCACTACGTTACTGCCTGCCGCCGCCGGGGGCAAGGGGAACCCGTCGGACCTGACGACGCGTTGACGGCCGTCAGTGCCCTGCCTTACTCGACGGATTTGACCATGTCTTCGACGACCTTCTTGGCGTCGCCAAACACCATCATGGTCTTGTCCATGTAGAACAGCTCGTTATCGAGCCCGGCGTAACCGGCGTTCATCGAGCGTTTGTTCACGATGATGGTCTTGGCCTTGTAGGCCTCCAGGATCGGCATGCCAGCAATGGGAGACTTCGGGTCGTTCTTGGCCGCCGGGTTGACCACGTCGTTTGCGCCCAGCACCAGCACCACGTCGGCCTGACCGAACTCACCGTTGATGTCTTCCATCTCGAAGACTTGGTCGTACGGCACTTCGGCTTCGGCCAGCAGCACGTTCATGTGGCCCGGCATGCGGCCTGCGACCGGGTGGATCGCGTATTTGACGGTGACCCCCTTGTCCGACAGCTTTTCGGTCAGCTCCTTCAGGGCATGCTGCGCACGCGCCACCGCCAGGCCGTAGCCGGGGACGATGATGACCGTCTCGGCGTTGCCCATAAGGAAGGCTGCATCGTCCGGCGAGCCCGATTTGACCGGGCGCTGCTGCCCCGCGCCACCTGCCGCTGCCCCGGCGGAAGCCTCCGAACCGAAGCCGCCCAGGATCACGTTGAAGAACGACCGGTTCATCGCCTTGCACATGATGTAAGACAGAATTGCACCGGACGAACCGACCAGCGAGCCGGCAATGATCAGCATCGGGTTGTTGAGCGAGAAGCCGATGCCCGCCGCCGCCCAGCCCGAATACGAGTTCAGCATCGACACCACGACCGGCATGTCGGCGCCGCCGATGGGGATGATGATCAGCACGCCCAGCACAAAGGCGATGACCGTCATGATGATGAACGGCAGCCAGTTCTGGCTCAGGAAGAACAGGATGCCGAAGCCGAGCATGGCCACCGCCAGCAGCAGGTTCAGCATGTGCTGGCCGGCAAACTGCACCGGCGCCCCCTGGAACAGGCGGAACTTGTACTTGCCCGACAGCTTGCCGAACGCGATCACCGATCCGGAGAACGTGATGGCGCCCACAAACGTACCGATGAACAGTTCCACGCGGTTGCCCAGGGGCAGCACGTTGTCACCAGCCATCGTGATGCCGAACGCCGACGGCTCGGCCACGGCGGCCACGGCAATGCACACCGCCGCCAGACCGATCAGCGAGTGCATGGCGGCCACCAGCTCGGGCATCTTGGTCATTTCGACCGTGCGTGCCACATAGGCGCCGATCCCGCCGCCAACCACCAGGCCCGCGAAGATCAGGATGAAACCGGTGGACGTGCCGCTCTCGGTGCCGGCAAACATCTCGGCCTTGAGCTTGTAGATAAGCGCGATGGTCGTGACAGCGGCGATCGCCATGCCGGTCATGCCGAACGCATTGCCGCGCCGCGCCGTGGTCGGGTGCGAAAGCCCCTTGAGCGCTTGGATAAAGCACACCGACGCCAGCAGGTACAGCAGGGTGACGAGGTTCATGCTCATTGCTTGGCTCCCTCAGACTGTCCGCCCTTGGCCTTCGGCTCTTTCTTCTTGAACATCTCCAGCATGCGCTGGGTGACCAGGAAGCCGCCAAACACGTTGACCGCTGCCAGCGCCACCGCCACCACGCCCATCGTGCGGCCCAGGCCCGTCTGTGTCAGGCCGGCTGCCAGCATGGCGCCGACAATGATGATGGCCGAGATGGCATTCGTCACGGCCATCAACGGCGTATGCAGCGCCGGCGTGACCGTCCAAACCACGTGGTAGCCGACGTAGATCGCCAGCACGAAGATGATCATGTTGATCACCGTGTGATTGACCAGCTCCATGAGTGCTCCTCCTCGCTTCTTGGTCGATGTGCGAAGCGGCCCTGTCATGCAGACATGGGCCGCCCGGCGCGTCAGGTTTCCTTGATGGCCTTGATCTTGTTGCCCTCGCCCAGCAGCACGACCTTGGGCTTGTAGCTGGCGACTTCCTCTTCGTTCATCGGCGCGTAGGTGCAGATGATCAGCAGGTCGCCCACGTGGGCGCGGCGTGCAGCAGCGCCGTTGAGCGAGATTTCGCCCGAACCGCGCTTGCCCTTGATGATGTAGGTCGAAAAGCGCTCGCCGTTGTTGACGTTGTACAGCTCGATCTTTTCGTATTCGCGCATGTCGGCGGCGTCGAGGAGGTCCTCGTCGATGCCGCAGGAGCCTTCGTAGTCAAGATCGGCCTGGGTGACCGTCGCGCGGTGCAGCTTGGCGCGAAGCATGTTGCGTTGCATGAAGCTTTCCTTGAAACAAATATGAAATCGCCACTGGCGGCCAGACCGGGTCGTGATACCCGCCGGGCCGCCGTCTCCGTTCTTATTTGGCGGCGCTCGTGGCTGCGGGAGCGCGCACCACCTGGCCGGCCTGACTGAGCAGGCAGGCGGCCACGATGTCGTCTTCGCGGTTGATGTTCAGGCCGCCATCCTTGTCGATGATCAGCTTGAGGAAATCGAGCACATTGCGGGCGTAGAGGGCAGAGGCGTCAGCCGCCACCATCGACGCGAGGTTGGTGTAGCCCACCAGAGTGACGCCGTGCTTGACGACGACGCGGTCGGCTTCGGTCAGCGGGCAGTTGCCGCCTTGCGCCGCTGCCAGGTCGACAACGACCGAGCCGGGCTTCATTGCCTGCACGGTGGCTTCGGACAGCAGCGTCGGCGCGCGGCGGCCCGGGATCAGCGCCGTGGTGATGACGATGTCGGCCTGGCTTGCGCGCGTGTGTACGAGTTCAGCCTGGCGGCGCATCCAGTCGGGCGGCATGGGGCGGGCATAGCCGCCCACACCCTGCGCGATCTCGCGCTCTTCGTCCGTCAGGAACGGCACGTCGAGAAACTTCGCACCCAGTGATTCGATCTGCTCTTTCACCGCCGGCCGCACGTCGGACGCCTCAATGACAGCACCGAGGCGCTTGGCCGTGGCGATGGCCTGCAGACCGGCCACACCGGCGCCAAGGATCAGGACGCGCGCGGCTTTTACGGTGCCGGCGGCCGTCATCAGCATCGGCATGAAGCGCTGGTAATGGTTGGCCGCCACCATCACGGCCTTGTAGCCGGCGATGTTGGCCTGCGAGGAGAGCACGTCCATGCTCTGCGCACGCGTGGTGCGCGGCGCGGCTTCCAGCGCAAACGCGGTGACGTTGGCGGCGGCGAGGCGAGCCGTATTTTCGTCATCAAAGGGGTTGAGCATGCCGACAAGTACCGCGCCCGGCTGCATCTGCGCCAGTTCCGCCGCTTCCGGTGAGCGCACCTTCAGCACGATCTGCGCGCCAAGCGCCTCGGCCGCGGTGCCGATCTTGGCGCCGGCAGCGACGTAAGTGTCGTCGGGCTGGGCGGCGGCTACGCCGGCACCCGATTGCACCGTCACCTGATGGCCAAGCGCCACGTACTTTTTCACCGTTTCCGGGGTCGCGGCAACGCGCGTCTCGTCCGCCCGCGTCTCCTGCGGGATGCCGATGTGCATCGTGTTCTCTCCTCGCTGATTATGTTTAGGATGCGCGCGAAGTGAACGAAGGCGCGCTGGATCAGGATCGACGTGCAGCTTACCCGAACTTTTTGGCGCACGGACGCTCGTCGAATGGCATGTCGAATATCCGAACCAACAAGGAATGCGGGCCGATCCTGCGCAAACGTGTGCTCAATTGCTCACAACAGCGGCGCGCGGCGATATGCGTCTGCTCCAACGCGCTGGGCAAGCGTGGAGCACAGCCTCCAGCTACAATAACGCCTTGTTTTTGTTGCCTTTTTGCCATGAACCAAGCTGTCCGCTGGAAACCCAGCGTTACCGTTGCCGCCGTCATTGAACAAGATGGGCGCTTTCTGCTGGTTGAGGAGCACACCGATGTCGGCTTGCGCCTGAACCAGCCCGCCGGCCATCTCGACCCAGACGAAAGCCTGGTCGACGCCGTCGCGCGTGAGGCGATGGAAGAAACCGCGTACAGCTTTGTGCCGACCGCCTTCCTGGGCTGCTACATGGCGCAGTTCCAACCGCCGCAAGGGGATCCGATCACCTATGTGCGGATGGCATTTACCGGCGAGCTCGGCCCCCAAGACCCGCGCCGTGCCCTGGACGACGGCATCGTCGGCACCGTGTGGATGACACCGGATGAAATCCGCGCCAGCCGCGAGCGCCATCGCAGCCCGTTGCTGCTCGCCTGCGTCGAAGATTACCTGGCCGGCAAGCGCTATCCGCTAGACGTTATCCACACGCACGCCAGCGTGTACGGGCTGGGAGCGCAGTCATGAGCAAGAAGCGCATCGTTGTCGGGATGTCCGGCGGGGTGGATTCGTCCGTCACCGCGTGGCTGCTCAAACAGCAGGGTTACGACGTCGTCGGCCTGTTCATGAAGAACTGGGAAGACGATGACGATAGCGAATACTGCTCGACCCGGCAGGACTGGATCGACGTGGTATCGGTGGCGGATCTGATTGGCGTGGACGTGGAAGCCGTCAACTTTGCAGCCGAGTACAAGGACCGCGTCTTTGCGGACTTCCTGCGCGAATATTCGGCCGGTCGCACGCCCAATCCCGACGTGTTGTGCAACGCTGAGATCAAGTTCAAGGCCTTCCTCGATCACGCGATGGCCCTGGGCGCCGACACGATCGCGACCGGGCACTACGCCCGCGTGCGCGAGGTCGATGGCCGCTTCGAGCTGCTCAAGGCGTTCGATCACACGAAAGATCAAAGCTACTTCCTGCACCGGCTGAACCAAGCACAGCTCTCGCGCACGCTCTTCCCGCTGGGTGAGATGCCCAAGACGAAGGTGCGTGAGATTGCCGCCGAAATTGGCCTGCCGAACGCCAAGAAGAAGGATTCCACCGGCATCTGCTTCATTGGCGAGCGGCCGTTCCGCGATTTTCTCAACCGCTACCTGCCGACCAAGCCTGGCCCGATCAAGACGCCCGACGGCAAGACCATCGGCGAGCACATCGGCTTGGCGTTCTACACGCTGGGGCAGCGCAAGGGCATCGGCATCGGCGGCAGCCGCGACGGCAACGGTGATGCCTGGTACGTGGCGCGCAAGGACATGGCGGCCAACACGTTGTATGTGGTGCAGGGTCACGACCACCCGTGGCTGCTGGCGCACACCGTGCACGCCGATGATCTGAGCTGGGTGGCCGGCCACGCGCCCACCGAAGGCACCCACCTTGGCGCCAAGACGCGTTACCGCCAGGCGGATGCACCTTGCACGGTCGCACGCGCGGCCGATGGCGCGCTCACGCTGACCTTCCCCGAAGCGCAGTGGGCCGTTACGCCAGGCCAATCGGCCGTGCTGTATGACGGTGAAATCTGCCTGGGTGGCGGCATTATTTCGGCCGCTGAACCGGCTGTCGTGGAAAAAGCGATCGCCTGATCGGTTTTTGCAACACTGCGTTGTGCCGGCTGCGGCTGTTGCAGCACTCGTTTAAGCTTGCGCCCTGATTTGTCTCCACACAGGGTTGGTCATGCTGCCACGTCGCTACTGGGCCTTCGCGGGCGTTGTGCTGTTGTTTGCCGTCACCGCCGGGTTTGCGGTAGCGGGGCGCCTGCATTGGGTGTGCGCGGTCATTCCGGGCATGTTCGTCATTCTGGGCGTGCACGACATCACGCAGACGCGCCACTCGGTGTTGCGCAACTACCCGCTCTGGGGCCATTTCCGCTTCCTGTTCGAGTTCATTCGTCCGGAAATCCGCCAGTATTTCGTTGAAGACGACACCGACGAAAAGCCGTTCTCGCGCGCCCAGCGCAGCATCGTTTATCAGCGCGCCAAGGGCGAAGTCGATAGCCGCCCGTTCGGCACCGAAGTCGATGTGAAGGTGGCGGGGCACGAGTGGATCGGCCACTCGCTGGCGCCCACGCGCATTGCCTCGTCAGATTTTCGCGTGATGGTGGGCGAGGGCCGCGCCAAGCCGTATTCGATGTCGGTGTTCAACATCTCGGCGATGAGCTTCGGAGCGCTGTCGGGCAATGCCATTCGCGCGCTCAACCGCGGTGCGAAGCTCGGCAACTTCATCCATGACACGGGCGAAGGATCGATTTCGCCGTACCACCGCGAAGAAGGCGGTGACCTGATCTGGGAAGTGGCGTCAGGCTACTTCGGCTGTCGCGACGCGAACGGCCGCTTCGATCCGGACCGCTTTGCCGAACAGGCGCGCAGCCCGCAGGTGAAGATGATCGAGGTGAAGCTGTCGCAGGGTGCCAAGCCGGGTCACGGTGGCGTCTTGCCTGCGGCCAAGGTGACGCCCGAGATTGCCGCCACGCGCGGCATCCAGATCGGCAAGGATTGCATCTCGCCGGCCGCGCATTCGGAGTTCAACTCGCCGCTGGGTTTGCTGCAGTTTGTGGATCGCCTGCGTACGCTGTCGGGCGGCAAGCCGACCGGCTTCAAGCTGTGCATCGGGCATCCGTGGGAGTTCTTCGGCATCGTCAAGGCGATGCTGGAGTCGGGCATCCTGCCGGACTTCATCGTTGTCGACGGCGCGGAGGGCGGCACGGGCGCGGCTCCGCTTGAATTTACGGACCACGTCGGCACGCCGCTGCAGGAAGGGCTGCTGCTGGTGCACAACACGCTGGTGGGCGCCAACCTGCGCGACAAGATCAAGATCGGCGCGTCGGGCAAGATCGTCACGGCATTTGACGTGGCGCGCACGCTGGCAATGGGTGCCGATTGGTGCAACGCTGCGCGCGGCTTCATGTTTGCGCTGGGCTGCATCCAGGCGCAGAAGTGCCACACCGACCGCTGCCCGACCGGCGTAGCAACACAAGACCCATCTCGGCAGAAGGCGCTCGTCGTGCCCGACAAGGCGGAGCGCGTGCATCAATATCACGCGCACACCTTGCATGCGCTGCTGGAACTGACGCAGGCGGCTGGCTTGCAGCATCCGGCGGATTTTCGCGCGCACCACATCGTGCGGCGCGTGTCGGGCAACGAGGTGCAGTTGCTCTCCGCGCTGCTCAAGTACCTGGAACCCGGCGACCTGCTGGCCGGGCGGTACCGCTATCAACTCTATGAGCGCTACTGGCCGATGGCCCAGGCCGAACGGTTTGATCCGGTGGCCGTGTAACGCTCGTGAGTTTCAGTTGTTACTGCGGCTGGGTTTCCATGAAACTCGGCCGCTTCTCGATGCGCGTGTAGAACGAAGCGAGATTGGCGTGACGTTCGCGCCAATCGATCTGCGGCTGGCGGAAATCCAGGTAGGCAAGCGCGCAGCCGACGGCGATGTCGGCCAGCGTCAGGTGATTGCCGTTGCACCAAGTCTTGTCAGCCAGGCCTTGCGACATGGCTTGCAGCGCCTGATCGATCTTGTGGGTCTGGCGCGCGAGCCACGTTTCGCTGCGCTGTTCCGGCGTGCGCTGCGTATGTTCGATGCGCAGCATGAGCGCGGCGTCGAGCAGGCCGTCGGCCAGCGCCTCCCAGCAGCGCACTTCCACGCGTTCACGGCTCGAAGGCGGAATGAGGCGCGCCACCGGCGACAGCGTGTCGGCATATTCCGCAATCACGCGCGAGTCGAACAGGGCGCCGCCGTCGTCCATCACCAGGCAGGGCACCTTGCCCAGCGGGTTGAACTGGTGGATTTGCGTACTTGCGCTCCACACGTCTTCCAGCACGAACTGGTAGTCGATTTTCTTTTCAGCCAGGACGACGCGCACCTTGCGGGTGTACGGGCTGGCGTGCGATCCGATCAGTTTCATAGGCATGTCATGTTGGAGGCGGAAGTATAGCTGCGCACTTTCCCGAGTGCGCTGCGCGGCGCCTGAACCCAACTCAACCAAACGGAGGCTTGCTTTAGGCCTGATTGGCCATGAAAGACAGGTGCCGGGTGGTAAAATCGCGGGCTCGCTTGGGTGCGCGTATGCACCTTGGTTCAACGCGCAACGCCCCGTCCGGGTTGTCCGGATTGAGATTCCCTTCACATTTTTCCCCGCCTGCCATGTCGTCGCTTTCTGCCCTGACCGCTCTGTCTCCCATCGATGGCCGCTACGCTGCCAAGGCCGATCCGCTGCGCGAGTGGCTGTCGGAAGCCGCTTTCATGCGCAACCGTGTGAAGGTGGAGGTGCACTGGCTGATCGCCCTGTCGCAGGCCGGCCTGGCCGAGATTCCGCGTTTCTCGGCGGCTGCAGAGGGTGCACTGCTGGCCCTGGTCGAGAACTTTGCCGAGGCAGACGCCGCCCGCATCAAAGAGATCGAAGCCGTCACCAACCACGACGTGAAGGCCGTCGAATACTGGATGAAGGAGCGCGTGAAGGGCAACGCCGAGCTGCAAGCTGCCAGCGAGTTCATCCACTTCGCCTGCACGTCGGAAGATATCAACAACACATCGCACGGCATGATGCTCAAGGGCGCGCGCGACACCGTGATCGTGCCGACGCTGCGCCGCGTGCAGGCTCGCCTGGTGGAACTTGCCCACGCCAACGCCGACGTGCCAATGCTGTCGCGCACGCACGGCCAGCCGGCAAGCCCGACCACGCTGGGCAAGGAAATGGCCAACGTGGCCGCCCGCCTGGACCGCGCCATCCGCCGCATCGAAGCCGTTGAACTGCTGGGCAAGATGAACGGTGCCGTGGGCAACTACAACGCGCACCTGTCGGCATATCCGTCGCTGGACTGGGAAGCCTTCTCGAAGAACGTGATCGAGACCCGCCTGGGCCTGGCGTTCAACCCGTACACCATCCAGATCGAACCGCACGACTACATGGCCGAGCTGTTCGACGCCGTGGCGCGCGCCAACACGATCATCCTGGATCTGGACCGCGACGTTTGGGGCTACATCTCGCAGGGCTACTTCAAGCAGAAGACCAAGGCCGGCGAGATTGGCTCGTCGACCATGCCACACAAGGTCAACCCGATTGATTTCGAAAATTCTGAAGGTAACGTTGGCCTGGCCAACGCGGTGCTGCGTCATCTGTCGGAAAAGCTGCCCGTGTCGCGCTGGCAGCGCGACCTCACGGATTCGACCGTGCTGCGCAACATCGGCGTGGCGTTCGGCTACAGCCTGCTCGCGTACGACGCCTGCCTGCGCGGCCTGGGCAAGCTGGAAACCAACCCGGCACGCTTGGCTGAAGACCTGGACGCCTGCTGGGAAGTGCTGGCCGAGCCGGTGCAGACCGTGATGCGCCGCTACGGCATCGCCAACCCGTACGAGCAGTTGAAGGAACTGACGCGCGGCAAAGGCATCTCGCGCGAGGCGCTGCGTGAATTCATCGGTACGCTTGCGATTCCCGAAGACGCCCGCAAGCTGCTGCTCGACATGACCCCTGGCAGCTACATTGGCAAGGCGGAAGAACTGGCACGCCGTATAGCCTGATTGTTTCAAAAATTTGGTGGTGCCGTGTGAAGAACGGCCCGCTCTCGAATTCGGGGGCGGGCCGTTTTGCTTGGTAGCTTCCGAAGAAGCTTTTGCCCGGCCGCTCCCATTGACGTGCCTAGTCAATCAAAAAATTTGAATTTCTCGATGAACTTAAGGCTGCCTTGGCCGGTCGGATCGCGCAAATAATGCACAATCGTTTGGCGTCGTGGTCATACCCACAGGCGCCGCCTACTGAGCGCTCCAAAATACCGAGGGAACCGATGTCACAAGCCGCCCACTCGAATCTCGCCATGCGCGGCGCCGCTGACCACGGCGCCTATGCCAAACCCGCGATTGCGATGCACTGGATCGTCGCGCTGCTGATCTTCGCGGCCTTTGGGCTCGGTCTGTACATGACCGATATCCCGGGCTTTACGCCAACCAAGCTGAAGCTGTTTTCGTATCACAAATGGATCGGCATCACGGTGCTGATCTTTGCGGTGCTCCGTGTGCTGTGGCGCCTGACGCACCCCGCCCCGGGGCCCGTGCCGGGCATGCCAAAGTGGCAGCACGCCGCCGCGGAAGCCGCGCACGTCGGGCTGTATCTGCTGATTCTTGCTGTGCCGTTGACGGGTTATCTGCTGAGCGTAGCGGCCGGCGTCAAGGTCGTCTATCTCGGCCTGTGGGAACTGCCGATGCCGTTCGACAAGAGCGATGCGCTGAAAGACATCTTCAGCATGGCGCACGAATGGCTGAACTGGACCATGGCGGCCATCGTCGTGCTGCACATCCTGGCTGCGCTCAAGCACCACGTCGTCGATCGTGACGGCACGCTGCGCCGCATGGCGCCTTTCCTCCGCTGATTTCCAAACACGCCGGTGCACGATGTGTGCCGGCGCTCTGCCTTTCCATCCTGACCAAGACTGCGGGCATGGCCCGGCCTGACTGAAGGAGTCTGATGATGAAACGTTTTGTGCGCCCCCGCGCCATTGCCCTGGTTGCTACCGGCGCGCTGTCGATCGCTGCCGTATCGGTATCGGCCATCGCCCAGGTGGATGCCGCCAAGAGCAGCGTCACCGCCACCGGCAAGCAGCTCGGTGTGCCGATGGATATCAAGTTCGGCAAGTTCGACGCCGCCGTCAATTACAACCCGGCCAATGTGGCTGCCTCGACGGCGAAGGTCGACATCGACGTGACGAGCGTTGACGTCGGCAGCAAGGAATACAACGACGAACTGAAGAAGAAGGACTGGTTCGACACCGCCAAGTATCCGAAGGCAACGTTCGTGTCGTCCGCTTTCAAGCCCGGCGCGGGTGGCAAGGTGGATGTGGTCGGCAAGCTGACCATCAAGGGCGTCACGCAGGACGTGACGGCACCCGTGACGTTCAAGCAGGAAGGCGCCAATCAGATCTTCGAAGGCGCGCTGCCGGTCAAGCGCAACGTATTCAAGGTGGGTGACGGTGAGTGGAAGGACACGTCGGTCGTCTCGGACGACGTGACGATCAAGTTCCGCGTTGTCATCGCCAAGAAGTAATCAGAAGCCCCAACCCAACGTTTTTTCGGCCCTCGTGTGCCGCTTTTATTCCGCAGGAGTTTTCATGAAATTGCGTACCCTCGTTGCTGCCCTGTCCGCTGTTGCTGCCACCGCCGCCTTTGCTGCACCGGCCACGTACCAACTGGATCCGAGCCACACCTACCCGAGCTTCGAAGCTGACCACATGGGCGGTCTGTCGAAGTGGCGCGGCAAGTTCGAGAAGTCCAGCGGCACCGTGACGCTGGATCGCGCCGCCAAGACCGGCAGCATCGACGTGACCGTGCAAACCGACAGCATCGACTTCGGTCTCGCCAAGATGAACGAGCACGCCAAGAGCGCCGAGATTTTCGACGTGGCCAAGTACCCGACCGCCACGTTCAAGGGCAACTTCACGAAGTTCAAGGGCGACGTGCCGACCGAAGCCGACGGCCAGTTGACGCTGCACGGCGTGACCAAGCCGGCCAAGCTGGAAATCGACGCGTTCAAGTGCATGCAGCATCCGATGCTCAAGCGTGAAGTCTGCGGCGCCGATGCCGAGATGAAGTTCAAGCGCGACGACTTCGGCGTCGACTACGGCAAGGCTTACGGTTTCAACATGGAAACCAAGCTGAAGATCCAGGTGGAAGGCATCAAGCAAGACGCCAGCGTGGCGCAGCAATAAGCCTGGCAAACGCCACAGCCAAAAAAAAGCCCCGCAGTTGCGGGGCTTTTTTGTTGCCCGAAGAATAAGTCCTCCGGGCAAGGTGGAGCGGTCTCTTCAGACCTGCGCGCCGAAGTTAGGATCGTCTTCTTTCGGGCCGCCGGCCTTCTTTTCAGACTTGACCAAGTCTTCACGCTTGACGCCCAGCCACATGCACAGCGCGGCTGCCACAAACACCGAAGAGTAGATGCCGAACAGAATACCGATTGTCAGGGCAAGAGCGAAGTAGTGCAGCGTCGGGCCGCCGAACACCAGCATCGACACCACCATCATTTCGGTCGAACCGTGGGTGATGATCGTGCGCGAGATGGTGCTGGTAATCGCGTGATCGATCACCTCGTGCGTGTTCATCTTGCGGTACTTGCGGAACGCTTCGCGGATCCGGTCGAAAATCACCACGGATTCGTTGACCGAATAGCCGAGCACCGCCAGCACCCCCGCCAGCACCGACAGCGAAAATTCCCACTGGAAGAAGGCGAAGAAGCCCAGGATGATCACGACGTCGTGCAGGTTGGCGATCACACCCGCCACGGCAAACTTCCATTCGAAGCGGATCGACAGGTAGATCACGATGCCGATCACCACGAACAGCAGCGCCAGCAGGCCGTCGGTGGCGAGTTCCTTGCCGACCTGCGGGCCGACGAACTCAACGCGCTGCAGCTTGGCGTCAGGGTTGACGGCGTTCAGGGCCGTCATCACCTGCTGGCTTTGCACGGCCGAGGCGATGGGCTTGCCGTCCGGACCGTTCTTGAGCGGCAGGCGGATCATCACGTCGCGCGAGGTGCCGAAGTTCTGCACCTGGGCGTCGGCATAGCCGAGCTTCTCAACGTCACCGCGGATCTTCGGCAGATCGGCGGCCTGGGTGTAAGCGACTTCCATCACCGTACCGCCAGTGAACTCCACCGACAGGTGCAGCCCCTTGTGGAACAGGAAGAAGACAGCGGCGATAAACGTCAGGAACGACAGCGCGTTGAGAATCAACGCGTGCTTCATGAACGGAATGTCGCGGCGGATGCGGAAAAACTCCATGGTCTGCCCTTTGTGGCAACCGCCCCTGTTGTGCTGGGGCGGTGCCGGTTATGCGAGATTCGTTGTGGGTGGCGTGATTACTTGGCGGGCGATTGCGTGTTCGTATTGCCCGGCTTCCACACCTGCCCGATCGCGACGCTCTGCAGCTTCTTCTTGCGGCCGTACCAGAGATTCACGAGACCACGGTTGAAGAACACCGCCGAGAACATGGACGTGCCGATCCCCAGGCAGTGCACGATCGCGAAGCCGCGTACCGGGCCCGAACCAAAGGCAATCAGGGCCAGACCGGCGATGAGCGTGGTCACGTTCGAATCGAGGATGGTTGCCCAGGCGCGGTCAAAACCGGCGGCGATGGCCATCTGAGCCGATGCGCCGCTGCGCAGCTCTTCACGCACGCGTTCGTTGATGAGCACGTTGGCGTCAATGGCCATACCGAGCGCCAGTGCGATAGCCGCGATACCCGGCAGCGTGAGCGTGGCCTGCAGCATGGAGAGCAGGGCGATCAGCAGGAACACGTTGACGCCCAGGGCTGCCACCGAGAACGCACCGAACAGCATGTAGTACAGCACCATGAACACCGAGATGGCGAGGAAGCCGTACAGCGCCGAATCGAAGCCCTTCTTGATGTTGTCGGCGCCCAGCGACGGGCCGATGGTGCGCTCTTCGATGATCTCCATCGGTGCCGCCAGCGAGCCTGCGCGCAGCAGCAGTGCCAGATCCGAGGCTGCCTCGGTCGAGCCCATGCCAGTGATCTGGAAGCGCGAGCCCAGTTCTGACTGGATGGTCGCCACCGTCAGCACTTCGCCCTTGCCCTTTTCAAAGAGCACGATGCCCATGCGCTTGCCGATGTTGTCACGCGAGACATCGCGCAGCATGCGGCCGCCCTGGCCGTCGAGCGTGATGTCGACCGACGAGTTGTGGTTCTGGTCAAAGCCGGCCGAAGCACTGGTGATGCGGTCACCGGTGAAGATCACCTGCTTTTGCAGCAGCACCGGGGCACTGCGGCCTTGCGTGAACAGTTCGTCGCCCAGCGGCACCGGATCGCCGGCACGCGGCACGAGCGGCGCGCTTGGATCGGCCAGGCGCGCTTCCAGTGTGGCGGTGCGGCCAATGATGTCCTTGGCCTTGGCCGTGTCCTGCACGCCCGGCAGTTGCACGACGATGCGGTCCGGACCCTGCTGCTGGATCACCGGTTCAGCCACGCCCAGTTCATTCACCCGGTTATGCAGCGTGACGATGTTCTGCTTGACCGCGTTGTCCTGCACTTCCTTCATCGCAGCGGCGGTGAAGGTACCGGTGAGCGTGGCGCCGTCGGCGCTCTTGTCCACGGTGTAGGCCAGTTCGCGGGTCGAATCGGCCAGCAGCGCACGGGCGCGGTCGGCCTCGTCCGGGGTGCTGAACTTGATCGTGATCGTGTTGTTGTTGCGGTCGATGCCGCTGTGGCGGATGCCCTTGTCACGCAACTGCGTGCGGATGTCGCCAGCCAGCGAGTCGAGCTTCTTCGTCACGGCGCCGTTCATGTCGACCTGCAGCAGGAAGTGCACGCCACCGCGCAAATCGAGGCCCAGGAACATCGGCTTGGCAAACAATGGCGCGCCACTCAACCAGCGCGGCGAGCCTGGCAGCAGGTTCAGCGCAACGATGTAGGTCGGATCGGTTTGATCGGTGTTCAGGCCGCGGGCCAGGACGTCCTTGGCCTTGAGCTGCGTGTCGGTGTCGGCAAAGCGCACGCGCACGCTGGCGGAAGTGCCGTTGTTGTCGAAGAACACGCCGTCAGGCTGAATGCTGGCCGCGGCCAGCAGGCTTTCGACCTGCTTTTGCACGTTCAGGTCGACCTTGACGGTGGCCTTGCCCGAAGACACCTGCACAGCAGGTGCCTCACCGAAGAAGTTCGGCAGCGTATAGAGGAACCCAATGGCAAGCGCCACCAGGATCACAATGTATTTCCAGAGCGGATAGCGATTCATCTTGGAATGCAGAGAGGCGACGCCGAGGGGCGCGGGCGCGGATTCTTAGAATAGGCGCTGCCTGGGGTTCCGGCGCCAGCGCAATCGTGCGCGGCGCCGGGATGGGCCGATTTACAGTGCCTTGAGCGTGCCCTTGGGCAGCACGGTCGTCACGGCGCTCTTCTGAACGGTGATTTCGGTGTTGGCAGCGATTTCCACGGTGACATACTGCTCAGCCACCTTGCTAACCTTGCCCAGAATGCCACCGGCGGTGACGACTTCGTCGCCCTTGGCCAAGGCTTCGAGCATCGCCTTGGTTTCTTTCTGGCGCTTCATTTGCGGGCGGATCATGATGAACCACAGCACCACGAACATCAGGATGATGGGCAGGAAGCTCATCAGGCCACCCGCGGCACCACCAACAGCCGGTGCAGTTTGCGCGTAAGCGTCGGAAATCAGGAACACGTCAGAACTCCGTAATGGTTCGTCAATCGGTCAAAAATCGGACCCGACATTCTACCATTGCGATGCTGCGGCAAATGGGCGCGTCCAGCGCCCTGATGAGGCGCCTTTACAGCGCCCCGCGCGCGCGGTCTGCGGCAAAGCGCGCCTGGAATGCGGCAAAGCCGTGCGACTCGATGGCGGTGCGCATCTCGGCCATCAATTCCAGGTAGTAATACAGGTTGTGGATGGTGTTCAGGCGGGCCCCCAGGATTTCGCCGACGCGCTGCAGGTGGTGCAGGTAGGCGCGCGAGAAGTTGCTGCAGGTGTAGCAGCCGCAGGTCTCGTCCAGCGGACGCGGATCGTTGCGGTGCACCGCGTTCTTGATCTTGATGTCGCCAAAGCGGGTGAAGAGCCAGCCGTTGCGCGCGTTGCGGGTCGGCATCACGCAGTCGAACATGTCGATGCCGCTGGCAACGCCCGCCACCAGATCTTCCGGTGTGCCGACGCCCATCAGGTAATGCGGCTTGTTGGCAGGCAGACGCGGCGCCACGTGCTGCAGCACGCGCATCATGTCTTCCTTGGGCTCCCCGACCGACAGGCCGCCGATGGCGTAGCCGCCGAAACCTTCGCCGCCTGCATCGGCGTCAATCGCTTGCAAACCGGCGAGCGATTCATCACGTAGGTTCTCGAACATGCCGCCCTGGACGATGGCGAACAGCGCGTTCGGATTCTTCTCGCGCTCGAATTCGTTGCGCGAGCGTTGGGCCCAGCGCAGGCTCATACGCATCGAAGCGGCGGCTTCAGCCTCGGTTGCGGGGCGATCGCCAATCTTGTACGGCGTGCATTCGTCGAACTGCATGACGATGTCCGAGTTCAGCCGGCGCTGGATCTGCATCGAGATCTCCGGCGACAGGAACAGCTTGTCGCCATTGATGGGCGATGCAAACGTCACGCCTTCTTCAGTGATCTTGCGTAGATCGCCCAGCGAAAACACCTGAAAACCGCCGGAATCGGTCAGGATGGGCTTGTCCCAGCCATTGAAGCCGTGCAGGCCCTTGTGCGCGTCCATCACCTCCAGCCCCGGGCGCAGCCACAGGTGGAACGTGTTGCCCAGGATGATCTGCGCGCCGATGTCCTTCAGCTCCGCCGGCGACATTGCCTTGACCGCGCCATAGGTGCCCACCGGCATGAAGATTGGCGTTTCCACCACGCCGTGGTTCAGGGTCATGCGGCCGCGTCGGGCGAGGCCATCAGTGGTGAGCAGTTCGTACTTGAGCATGGTCAGAGCGATTGGGGTTCGCCGGGTTCGGAGGGAGCGCGCGTCAGCAGCATGGCGTCGCCGTAACTGAAGAAGCGGTAGCGCTGGGCGATGGCGTGCTGGTAGGCGCCTCGGATGGCGCTCATGCCGGCAAATGCCGATACCAGCATCAGCAACGTCGATTTAGGCAGGTGGAAGTTGGTCACCAGCAGGTCGACAGCGCGGAAGCGGTAGCCGGGGGTGATGAAGATGTCGGTCTCGCCGCTGCAGGCATTGAGCGTGCCGTCCGGCTGCGCGGCCGATTCCAGCGCGCGCATCGACGTGGTGCCCACAGCGATCACCCGGCCGCCGGCCGCGCGCGTGCCGCGGATGGCTTCGGCCAGTTCCGGCGTGATTTGGTACCACTCGCTGTGCATCCGGTGCTCGGCGATGTTTTCCACGCGCACTGGCTGGAACGTGCCCGCACCCACGTGCAGCGTGAGAAAGCCGCGCTGGATGCCCATGGCGTCCAGCTTGGCGAACAGCGCATCGTCGAAATGCAGGCCCGCCGTGGGCGCCGCGACAGCGCCCGGGTTGCGTGCATACACGGTCTGGTAGCGCGTCTCGTCAAAGCTGTCGGGGTCGTGCTCGATGTAGGGCGGCAGCGGCAGGCGGCCGTACTGCTCGATCAGATCCAGCGCCGGCTGTGGGAAACGCAACGTAAAGAACGGCTCGGCGCGGGGGCCGACCGTCACGTCAAAGGCGTCGGCCAGGCGCAGCGTGGTGCCCTCGACCGGCGACTTACTGGAGCGGATTTGTGCCAACACGGTGTGCTCGTCCAGCAAGCGCTCAACGAGCACCTCGACCTTGCCGCCACTGGCCTTGTGGCCGAAAAAGCGTGCCTTGATGACCCGCGTGTCGTTGAAGACGAGCAGGTCGCCGGGGCGCAGGTAGTCGACCAGATCGGAAAACTGGCGGTCTTCAAAATGCACGGCATCTTCCGCACGGCACACGGCCAGCAGGCGGCTCGCGGTGCGGTCGGGCAGGGCGGTTTGTGCGATCAGCTCGGGCGGCAGATCGAAGTCGAAATCGGACAGCGTCAGCATGAAAAGTGGCGCAGACGTGGATTGCGCCAAGTGATGGTGGCGGGCGCCGGTACAATCGGGCGACTCGCAAAGTTCGCCATTGTAAACGCCCTGTGCCGCCTCGCGCCCGTTCCGCCACTGATGCTGCTCCTATGCCTGACGCGGATACCGCGCCGGCGCCGAAGCCAAAACGTGCAGCCTCGGCAGACAAGCCAGCCAAGGCAGCAGCCCAGACCGCCCGCCCGGCCGACAAACTCGCCAAACTTGGCCTGCACCGCGATGTCGATCTCGTTCTGCATCTGCCGATGCGCTACGAGGACGAAACCACGCTCCTGACCATTGCCGAAGCCACGGCGCGCGCCAATACCGGCTGGGCCGCGCAGGTGGAAGGCACGGTGACGCGCAATGAAGTGGCATTCCGGCCGCGCCGGCAACTCGTCGTGCATATCGCCGATGACTCGGGCGAGCTGGTTCTGCGTTTTCTCAATTTCTACGGCAGCCAAGTCAAGCAGATGGCCGAAGGCGTGCGCCTGCGTGTGCGCGGCGAAGTGCGCGGTGGCTTCTTCGGGGCCGAGATGGTGCACCCGACCGTGCGCGCCGTGGCGGAGGATGAGCCGCTGCCCGACCGCCTGACACCGGTGTATCCGAGCACGGCCGGTGTGGCGCAGGCCTATCTGCGCAAGGCGATCCTGAACGCGCTCACACGCACGCCGCTGCCGGAAACGTTGCCGCACAGCCTCATCACTGGCCCGCTAGCGCCGCTCAAGCTGATGACGCCGGCCGACGCCGTGCGCCTGCTGCATCAACCGACGCCCGATGTCGACGAGCATAGCCTCGTCGAGCGCACGCACCCGGCATGGCTGCGCATCAAGTTTGATGAACTGCTGTCGCAGCAGCTGTCGCTCAAGCGTGCGCAGGCCGCGCGCCGCATGCGTAATGCGCCCATCCTGCGCGACAGCGGCAAGGATGGGCTGCTCGCGCGCTTCATGAATGCGCTGCCGTTCAAGCTGACCGGCGCGCAGGCGCGCGTATGGGAAGAGATCCGCGCCGACCTTGCGCACCCGTACCCGATGCAGCGATTGCTGCAGGGCGACGTGGGCAGCGGCAAGACCGTCATTGCCGCGCTGGCGGCCTGCCAGGCCATCGATGCGGGTTGGCAGGCTGCACTGATGGCGCCAACCGAACTGCTGGCCGAGCAGCATTACCGCAAGCTTTCTGGCTGGCTGGAGCCGCTGGGCGTGGACATCGTCTGGCTGGCGGGCAGCCTCAAGCGCAAGCAGAAGGACGAGGCGGCCACGCGCGCGCTGATCCAGGATGCGGTCACGTTCGCGCGGCTTGGCCTGGCCGTGGTGGATGAGCAGCATCGCTTTGGCGTGG
>NZ_JBGLYZ010000037.1:0-49993 GCF_047304345.1 Ralstonia sp. Ralssp135 | reverse complement strand
GCCGGGGCGGGCGCGGCAGGCTTGTGTGCGTCGTCGGAGCGGCCACAGCCCGCCAGCGCGAGAGCGGTGAACGCGGCAAGCAGCAGGGGTTTGGTCATGATGTGCGGAGCGTGTCGGCGATGTTCAGCCCACGACTTTACCCGGAACTGACCGATCGTTTCCATGCCGCATACGCCTGGGGCATGCACACCGCGCAGGGCCGGTAGCCAGCGGCACGCGCGTCGGCTTCGTTGAGGAAGAACACGCGGTGGCGCACATAACCGCCGCGCTCGATGGCCCGGCGTGCTGCTGCGCAATCGAGCCGGCCATAGATGCGCGCGCGCCGATGCCCGCCCAGCGTGCCGGGCACGGCGCTCTCATAGGGCTGGCCGCTGGCGCCGATGAGGGTCCACGTTCTCACGTGGTTTCATGCGGCGGATTGCGCCTCGCGTTCCAGTAGCGCCAACTTGCGTTCCACGCCCCAGCGATAGCCCGAGGTGTTGCCGTCCCGGCGGATCACGCGGTGGCACGGGATGGCCACCGCAATGTGATTGGCCGCGCAGGCCTGCGCCACCGCGCGCACCGCCTTGGGCGCGCCGATGCGCGCGGCAATCTCGGCGTAGCTTGTGGTGCTGCCCGGCGGCACTTCACGCAGCGCTTGCCACACGCGCTCCTGGAACGCGGTGCCGCGCACATCCAACGGCAGCTCCAGCCCGATGGATGGCGCTTCGATCAGCCCCACCACCCGAGCCACGAGGTCTTCGAAGCCCGCGTCGCCACCGATGAATTCGGCCTTCCGGAACGTGTCTTGCAGATCGCGCACAAGGGCGTCGGGATCGTCGCCCATCAGGATCGCGCAGATGCCGCGATCGCTCTGCGCCACCAGGATCGAACCAAGTGAGCATTCGCCCACCGCGAAGCGGATCGTCGTCTGTGCGCCGCCTGCGCGGTAGCGGCTGGCCGTCATGCCGAGCACGTTGTCGGACGCCTCGTAGAAGCGGCTGCTGGCGTTGAACCCGGCGTCGTAGATGGCCTCGGTGACGGTGCTGCCGCGCTCCAGCTGCGCGCGCAGCTTGCGGGCACGATGCGCATCGGCGTAACCCTTGGGCGTGAGGCCCGTGACGCTCTTGAACAGGCGATGGAAGTGATACGGGCTCAGCCCGGCGTCTTGCGCGAGCGCGTCGAGCGTGGGCGGCGTGTCGGCTGCTTCGATGCGGCGGCAGGCCTGTGCGACAAGCGCGGTTTGCTGCGCGCGCACGGTGGTCTGATCCGGCGCGGCGCGGCGGCTCGGGCGATAACCGGCGGCTTCAGCGTCGGCCGGCGTGTCGAAGAATTCGACGTTTTCCGGGCGCGGCAGGCGCGACGGGCTGCTCGGCTGGCAATACACGCCGGTGGTCTTCACCGCATAGACGAATTGCCCGTCGGCAGAGGGGTCGCGCGCCAGCACGCGAGCCCAGCGCGGGTCGTGTGCAACGAGGGTGGTGTCCGGTACGGTGCGGGCGGAGGTTTGCATGGCGTCATCCAGTGGACTGCGATGACTGTACTGTAGGTACGTCCGTCTGGCCGGGCACTCCGGGTCTTGCGGTCAAATTCGATGCCTCGTTCGCGTCACCCGTCCTATGCGTTCACGAGCGTGAAGCGTTGGCAGGCACCCGCCACAAATACCAGGCCGCGACGGTTCGATATGGGCTCCATGCGAGGCCGAGCTTTTCCATCTGGTTGCGCGTGGGTGTGGACTCGAGGCGCTTCAGGCGGCGATAACCGTCGCGTACGCCGAAATCATCCGCAGGCAGGATGTCGGAGCGCTCCAGCGTGTAGATCAGCAGCATTTCGACCGTCCATCGGCCAACCCCGCGCAGGGTCACCAGCCGATCGATGAGCGCTTCGTCTGACATGGTCTGCGCGTGTTCGCGCGTGGGCACGACGCCGTCGAGGGCGGCTTGTGCAATGCCGCGAATGGTCGCCAGTTTGGTCGCAGAGAAACCGCAGGCGCGCAGCGCTGCCTCGTCTGTGGCGAGCACCTGCTGCGGTGCGGGAAAAGCGGCGGCCGGATACAGCGCGAGGAAACGTCCGAGGATGGCGTCACCGGCCTTGGCGTGCAACTGTTGATAGGCGATCGCGCGGATCAGCGCTTCATAAGGTTCGCGCGCAGGCTTGGCGGTGTGGCGGCAGGGGCCGATGGCGGCAATATGGCGGGCCCAGTCTTCGTCCAGCGTGGCCAGGAATGTTGCGGCTTGCCGGTAGGCGCTTTCGGACAGGTCTGCGGCAATGGTCATGCGCTGATTTGCCGGTCAGCCGGCTTTGCGGAACGTGAGGTTGATGCGCTGGCTGCCCAGCAGCGTATGCGGGTGGTCTTTGAGCGGCGCAACGCCGTGATAGCGCAGGCGATCCGGGCCACCCCAGACGACGACATCGCCGTGAAAAAGGGGAATGCGCTGCGCCTTGTCTGCGCGGCGATGTCCGCCAAACAGGAAGACCGCCGGCATGCCAAGCGACACGGAGACGATGGGCGCGCCGTAATCCTGTTCGTCCTTGTCCTGGTGCAGCGACATGCGGGCGCCAGGCACATAGCGGTTGATGAGGCAGGCGTCTGGCGTGAAGGTGGGGAAGCCCGCTTCAGCGGCGGCGTTACGCGCCAGGCGCAGGAACATATCGGGCAGCGGCGGCCACGCGGCTCCCGTGAGCGGGTCGAGCGTGGAATAACGGTAGCCGCGGCGGTCTGAGGTCCAGCCCAGCGTGCCGCTGTTGGTGAGCGCGACCGACATTTCGAAGCCGCCCGGCGTGACCATGTGACGGAACACTGCCTGCTGTGCGATGGTGTGTACCGCAGCGAGCAGGGCCGGCGCATCCGCCAGCGCAAAGCCACGGAACACAAAGGCCGCCTCGCCGAGCGCGATGCGCGCGTCGTCAGCGGGTGCGTGGTCGGCAAACAGGTCCCCGGTCGTCATGGTGAGCTGGCTATAGCGCGTCGTGGAAGATGATGCCCACAGTATGCCGCTGGCCCGAGCGCAGGCGGCTCACGCCGTGGCGCATGTTCACGCGGTACGTGCCGCGCGTGCCTTGTACGGGGCGATGGTGCACCGCAAAGACCACTGCATCGCCTTTGCGCAGTGGCACCACCTCGGGCCGCGATTGCATCCGAGGGCGCTGCTCCGTCATGACGAACTCGCCGCCGGTGAAATCGACACCGGGTTCGGACAGCAGGATGGCCACCTGCAGCGGGAAGACGTGCTCGCCATAGAGGTCTTGGTGCAGGCAGTTGTAGTCGCCGGGGCCGTACTGCAGGATCAGCGGCGTGGGGCGCAACTGGCCGGCTTCGTGACAGCGGCGCAGGAAATCGGCGTGCTTGGCTGGATAGCGCACGTCGATGTCCATGACTTGGTTCCAGCGGTTGGCGATGGTCGCCAGTGGCGGGTAGAGCGACGTGCGCAACTGCGCGACCAGGTCCGGCAGCGGATACGCGAAGTATTGGTATTCACCGCGCCCGAAGCCATGGCGCTCCATCACCACGCGCGAGCGGTACAGGCGATCCTGCGGATACAGCGCGGCCAGGGCGTCGCACGCGTCATGCGTGAGCAGGCTGGGCAACACGGCGCTGCCGACCTCATTGAGGGCGTCCTCAACGGCATGCCAGTCGATGTCATCAAAATTGGGATGGCGCCCCGCGCTGACATGCGCGGCGGCAGTGGAAGGCGGCATATGCGCTCCTTTCGGAGATTCAATATGCCAAGCCTACGCTCACGGGAGTGCGCGCGGCACTCCGGAGCTTGCGGTCAAATTCAGGCCTGTGCGGCCAGGCTGGCGGGCATGGTCGTGGCGGCCAGCTTGGTCAGCGCGTCGCCGGTGGCGCGGCAGATGCGCCACTCGGGCAGCACATCCGCGCCCATGGCTTCGTAGAAAGCGATGGAGGGCGCGTTCCAATCGAGCACGCTCCATTCGAAGCGGCCACAGTCCCGCTCTTGCGCTAGACGCGCGAGGTGGATCAGGAGTGCCTTGCCGATGCCCAGGCCGCGGTATTCGGGCTCCACGAACAGGTCTTCCAGATACAGGCCCGGCTTGCACAGGAAGGTCGAGAAGTTGTGGAAGAACAGAGCAAAGCCCACGGCGCGGCCGTCGACTTCCGCCAGCACCGCCTCGCAATACGGGCGCGGCCCGAACAGCATCGTCGCCAGCGCGTCAGGCGTGGTCTGCACGAGGTGCGTGAGCTTTTCGTACTCGGCCAGCGCAGAGATCAGGCGCACGAGCGAGGCGCAGTCATCCGGTGTGGCAGGGCGCAGCGTGAAGCGGGTCGCTGTGGTGACGGTCATGGTGATTGCGATTCCAGTGAGGTTTGGACCAGGCGCGCGACCTGGTCGACGTAATCGGGCGCGAGGCAATCGACCACGTGCCGCTCGGGCGTGCTGCGCAGCCACGTGATCTGGCGCTTGCAGAGTTGGCGCGTGGCTGCGATGCCTTGCTCGCGCAGCGTCGCCATGTTGATTTCGCCTTCGAGGTAAGCCCACGCTTGGCGATACCCCACGCAGCGGATGGACGGCAGCGTGGGCGAAAGATCGCCCCGGCGGCGCAAGCGCTCCACCTCGTCGAGCAGGCCGCCGGCGAGCATCGCATCAAAGCGCTGCGCGATGCGCGCATGCAGAACGAGGCGGTCGGAGGGCTCCAGCGCGATCGTCAGATACGGCGCCGCTGCATCGTGCTGCTGGAACGCATTCGCGCCAGCCTCGCGGGCGAGCAGGGCAGACATCGGCTGACCGGTCAGCCGATACAGTTCGAGCGCACGTTGGATGCGCTGCGAATCGGTCGCGTGCAATCGCGCAGCCGTCACCGGATCGACCAGTGCGAGCTTCGCGTGCAGCGCCGGCCAGCCATCGCGCGTCGCTTCGGCATCGATTTCCGCGCGGATGGCAGGATCGGCGCCGGGCAAATCGGAGAGGCCTTGCGTGAGCGCCTTGTAGTACAGCATCGTGCCGCCGACGATCAGCGGCAGCCGGCCGCGTGCGCGGATGGCGTCGATCAGCGCGCTCGCATCATTGGCAAACTGCGCGGCGGAATACGCATCGAGCGGATCAATGATGTCGATCAGGTGATGCGGCGCGATGGCCTGTTCTTCGGCACTGGGCTTGGCCGTGCCGATGTCCATGCCGCGATACACCAGCGCGGAATCCATGCTGATGATCTCGACCGGCCAGCGCTCGGCCAGCTTCAATGCGGCGGCGGTCTTGCCGGACGCCGTGGGCCCCAGCAGGCAAATCGCGCGCGGTGCGCTTGCAGCAGATGCGGTCATCGGTTACTGGCCGCGCAGGAACAGGCGATCCAGGTCAGCCACGGTCAACTGGATCCACGTCGGGCGGCCGTGGTTGCATTGGTCGGCGCGTTCGGTGGCTTCCATCTGGCGCAGCAGTGCGTTCATCTCGTCCAGGTTCAGGCGGCGGTTGGCGCGCACTGCAGAGTGGCACGCCAGCGTGGCGAGCAGCTCGTTCTGACGTTCGGCCAGCACGCGCGAGCCGCCGTAGGCGTGAAGATCGCGCAGCACGTCGCGTGCGAGTGCCTGGGCATCGGCCTTCTGCAGCAGCGTTGGCACCGATCGCACGGCCAGCGTCGTGGGTGACACGGCAGAGATATCGAAGCCGAGCAGCGTAAGCGTGTCGCGGAATTCCTCTGCGGTGCCGATCTCCACCGGGCTTGCGGCAAACGTGACCGGAATCAGCAGCGGCTGCACTTCGACGCGCTTGGTTTCGAGCGCCGCCTTGAGCTGTTCGTAGAGGATGCGCTCGTGCGCGGCATGCATGTCGACGAGCACCATGCCGCGCGTGTTCTGCGCCAGCACGTAGATGCCGTGCAACTGAGCCACGGCAAAGCCCAGCGGATGAGCATCCTCGTCATCGGCGTGTTGCGCAGCGGGCGGTTCTGCAACGGCGGCGAGCGCTTGGACAGTCGTGGTGCCGCCGTCGAATAACGTTGCGGCGCTCGGCACATCGGTCATCCACGCGGGGCGGCTCGCCGGCATGGGCGCGCTATCGCCGCGCATCATCGACAGGTATTCCGCACGCGGTTGCGCAATGCCGAGCGACGTCTGCCGCGCGGCCATCTGGTTGATCCAACGCGTGGTGTTGTCGGCGGGCGAGGGCGTCGTCGTGACCCCAGCAATCTCGGGCGCATCGGCGATGTCGGTGCGCAGACTGTCGCCCTGTTCGCCGGCGTGGCGGGACAGCGCGCGTTGTACCGCGTGATAGACAAACTGGTGCACCGCGCGGCTGTCGCGGAAGCGCACCTCGATCTTGGATGGATGCACGTTCACGTCCACCGCTTCGGGCGGCAACTCCAGGCAGAGCACGTAGGCGGGGAAACGGTCGCCGTGCAGCACGTCTTCATAGGCGCTGCGCACGGCGTGCGTGAGCAGGCGGTCGCGCACGAATCGGCCGTTGACGTAGAAGAACTGATGATCAGCCCGGCCGCGCGAGGCGGTCGGCAGGCCGGCAAAGCCAAACAAACGCAGTTCGCCGGCAGATTCTTCGAAGGGCAATCGCGCACGGGCGAATTCGGTACCGAGTACGGCGGCGGTGCGCGAGTCTGCCTGCGTGGCGTTCCAATGCTCCAGCGGTTTCCCGTTGTGATGCACGGAGATGGCCACGTCGGGCCGCGCTAGCGCGGTGCGGCGGATGACCTCCATGCAGTGGCCCAGCTCGGTCTGCTCGGTCTTGAGGAATTTGCGGCGCGCCGGCGTGTTGAAGTACAGATGCTGCACATCAACCGTGGTGCCGACGCCGCCCGAAGCCGGCTGCGCTCGCCCGGTTTGCGCAATGATTTGCGTGGCGTGAGCGTCGTTTGCTGTGCGCGACGTGAGCGTCAGTTCCGCCACCGAGGCAATCGAGGCCAGCGCCTCGCCTCGAAACCCCAGCGTCGCCACCGATTCCAGCTCTTCCAGCGAGCCGATCTTGCTGGTCGCATGCCGCATCAGCGCGACGGGCAGTTCGCCCGCCGGAATGCCGCCGCCGTTGTCGGTGATGGCAATGCGCCGCACGCCGCCTTCCTCCAGCTTGATCTGGAGCTGCGTGGCGCCGGCATCCAGCGCGTTTTCCAGCAGCTCCTTGACCACGGATGCCGGCCGTTCGACCACCTCGCCGGCCGCGATCTGGCTGATCAGCTGGTCGGGAAGCGGGCGGATGGGGCGGCGGGAAGTCGAGGCGGAAGTCATCGCGGCATTATAAATGTCACGCCCTGTGCGGCGCACCGACGCAAGCCCGGCAAGCGCAAGGGGAAAATTAATTGACATCCGGTATCATTCCCCGCTGCTCAATCGGGGGTTGGTTTGGATATCGTGATGCAACTGGTCGACATCGTTCTGCATGTCGACAAATCGTTGGGACTGCTCATTCAGCAGTACGGCGCGTGGGTCTACGTGCTGCTGTTCGCCATCGTCTTTGCCGAGACCGGCTTGGTGGTGCTGCCATTCCTGCCGGGCGACACGCTGCTCTTCATTGCTGGCGCGATGTGCGCCACGGGCCAGATGGACGCCTGGCTGCTCATCGTGCTGCTGGTGACTGCCGCGGTAACGGGCAATACCGTTAACTACTTCGTCGGTTCATGGATCGGGCCCAAGGTATTCGACGGTCACATCCGCTTCCTTGATCACCAAGCGCTGCTTAGGACACACGCCTTCTACGAGCGCCATGGCGGCAAAATGCTGGTAATGGCACGCTTCATTCCGGTGGTGCGTACGTTCGCGCCGTTCGTGGCGGGCGTGTCGAAGATGACGTTCGCCAAATTCCAGCTGTTCAATATGATCGGCGCCGTGCTGTGGGTCGGCTTGTTGGTGCTGACCGGCGACCTGTTCGGTAACGTGCCGATCATCCGCGAGCACCTGAACACCATTGTGCTGATCGGTCTGGGTGCGGCGATTGTGCCGCTGATGCTGGGCGGGCTGTGGAAGTTGCTCAAGCGCCGCCGCGGCGCCGTCGCGCAGAAGTAAGCGTCAGTTCAGGTTCTTGCTCATGGCGCGCAGCGTTGGCATGCGCTCCTTGAGCTTGGCCGTGTCGGCTGCATCTGGCCGCGCGTCCACGTAGGCTTCCAGGTCTTCCAGCGCGGGTCGGAAGCATTCCAGGTTGGCGTAGGCCAACCCACGGTCGCGCACCTCCTCGATCGAATCGGGCAGCAGAATCACCAAGCGCTGCTGCACCGCCAGCAGGCGTTGCCAGCGCGACTCCTGCAGATAGATCGCCTTCAGATTGCGCAGCATGCGCGCGATGATCTCGCGGTGCGTGGCCACCTGCAGGAACACCCCGAGCGGCACCGAGTTCGGGTCTTCGATGCCTTCCTTCTCGAGGTACGGGTCGAGCATGTCCTGCAACTCTTCCTTCGACAACGTCTGACCCGTCAGCGGATCGAGCACGACCTCGCCTGCAGGAATGCTCATGCGCACCAGGAAGTGGTTCGGAAAAGACACGCCCTTGAGGGGCAGGCCAATCTGCTGGCCGATCTCCATCAGCAGCACCGCCAACGAGATCGGAATGCCGCGCCGGCCTTGCAGCACGGTATTCAGATAGGAATTCTCGGGATCGTAGTAATCGTTTGCATTGGGCCCAAAGCCCAGCTCGCGATAGAAAAACTGATTGAGCAGGCGCAGGCGCTGGATGGCCGGCGTGCCGTCGGCGATGCGGTTCTTGATCCGCGCGACGAGCACGTCGATGGCGGCCAACTCTGCCTGCAGGTCCAGATCCGGATACGCGTCCTGCGCAATTGACAGGGCGGTTTCTGTGAGTGGGATGCTGTCGTCGTCCGCGACCAGGGCCGAAAAATAATCGAGGACTTTAGTGGTCATCAGATGGCCTTTTTTCGGAACGTGGAAAACTTCAATCCGGTGAGCCACAGTGTACCGAAATAGACCACCGCGCACAGGACCAGGCTTGCCCCCAGCAGCGCGATGCGCACGAGCGGCTTGGCACCCAATCCCACCCAATCAAAATTGTGCGCAAGCCACAGCAGCACGCCCGCCAGCAGCAGTACGGCCGACATCACCTGCGCGATGAACAGACCCCAGCCCGGCAGCGGGTGGTAATAGCCGCGACGACGCAGGCCGAAGAACAGCAGCGCCGCATTGATCGTCGCGCCAAAGCTGATCGACAGTGCCAGCCCCGCATGGCCGAAAATCGGCACGAAGATATAGTTGGACAGCTGCGTCGCCACGAGCACCACCAGCGCGATCTTCACCGGCGTGCGGATGTCCTGCCGCGCATAGAAGCCCGGCGCCAGGATCTTGATGACGATCAGCCCGACCAGCCCCACGCCGTACGACGTCAGCGCCTGGCGTGTCATCTCGACGTCCATGCCGGTGAATTTGCCGTAGTGAAACAGCGTGGCCGTGAGTGGCGCGCCAAACACGAACAGCCCCACCGCCGACGGCACTGCGAGCAGCACCGTCAGCCGCAGGCCCCAGTCGAGCAGCGACGAGTACTCTTCACGGTTGTTGTCGGCGCTTGCCTTCGACAGGCTTGGCAGCAGGATCGTCCCGAGCGCCACACCCAGCAGTGCGGTCGGGAATTCCATCAGCCGGTCTGCGTAGTTCAGCCACGACACGCTGCCCGTTGGCAGGCGCGATGCAATGTTGGTGTTGATGATCAGGCTGATCTGCGCGACCGACACCGACAGCGTGGCCGGCAGCATCTGCTTAAGCACGCGCCGCACGCCCGGGTGGTGCCACGCTTGTCGCACATTGAATGACACGCGCGGCAGCATGCCTACGCGGCGCAATGATGGAAACTGAATGGCCAACTGCAGGATGCCGCCCACCACCACCGCATAGGCCTGCGCGTAGATGGGCGTTTCAAGATATGGCGCCACAAACACCGCGGCCACGATGAACGACAGGTTCAGCAACACCGGCGTGAAAGCGGGCACCGCAAATTGCCGCCACGTATTCAGAATGCCCGACGCCAGCGCCACCAACGACACGAGCCCGATGTACGGAAACATCACGCGCGTCATGAAGATCGCCGAGATATAGGCTTGGTTCTCGTGCGCCTTGAAGCCCGTCGCGACAGCGGTGACGATCAACGGGGCACCGATCACGCCCAGCGCCGAGATGACCACCAGGAACCACGTCATCACCGTGGCCACCGAGTCGACCAATGCGCGTGTTTCGGTTTCCCCTTGGCGATTCTTGAATTCGCCCAGGATCGGCACGAACGCTTGGGAGAACGCGCCCTCCGCCGAAAGCCGGCGTAGCAGGTTCGGGATGCGGAAGGCGACGTTGAAGGCATCGGTGTACACCGATGCACCAAAGGCACGGGCGATCAGCGTCTCGCGAATGAGCCCCGTGATGCGCGAGAGCATCGTCAGGCCGCTGATCGTGGCGAGTGTTTTGAGGAGATTCAAGATGAATGCTTGGTTGGGCGCCGTCTGGGAGGCAAACACGGCGATGGCGGTCTGACCGATGGCGCCATGCGGGGTTCGCGCCCGGCGTGACTGACGTGACCGGAGGGCACAATTGCGGCCGTATTATAGGGACCGGCTCGTCATGCGCCCAAAAGTGCCGCAAAAGCCGCAAACTGCCGTCATCCGGGCGATTTCACAACAGGGTTTGCGTTGGGCGCGGAAGTCTGCGTATAATTGCCGTCTTTCACCAATTTGCGCGCTTCGGCCTTCCGTGTCTCCCGGGGCGCTTGCTACCGTTTCTTCAGGGATTTTTCCATGGCAAACACCGCACAAGCACGCAAGCGCGCACGCCAAGCCGTCGTTCAGAACGCTCACAACTCGGCTCTGCGCTCGCGTCTGCGTACCGCAATCAAGGGCGTCCGCAAGGCTGTGGCCGCTGGCGACAAGACTGCTGCCGCTGCTGCATTCAAGACCGCCCAAAGCACGATCGACAGCATCGCTGACAAGAAGATCGTCCACAAGAACAAGGCTGCACGCGCCAAGTCGCGTCTGTCCGCTGCCATCAAGGCAATGGCTGCCTAAGTTCGGGTGATGCCGGCCTAGCCGGCATGGTGCGACACGCAACGTCGCGCTCCGACGATAAAAAAGCCCGTCTTTAGGCGGGCTTTTTGCATTCTGCGCGCTCCCAATGTGCGAGGCGCCGAGTGGAGCGGCGTTCTTAGGGGATCAGGCTTTCGCGGGCGTGCCGCCTTCGGGCAGGATGCAGGCTTCCACGAGCTGCAGATTGTTGTCGTGCGCGAAGTTCAGCACGAAATCCAGGGCCTTGGGTTCGATGTCACGCAGGCGCTCGTCGACGAACACGCTGCGGATGCCGCCCGACATGACCGGGCGCACATAGGGGGAGTAGGTGAAGCGGGGGTCTCCGGAATCACCGGCGGGTCGGAACTGCGCCATCACACCGCACAGCCGATCGGCCCAGTCGCTCGGGCGGAAGGTCTTTCCGTCGCGGGTGACGCCCTGGATAAAGAATTGGCGGGGGTTGGCTGCCATGGACTGCGTGGGGCTGTGGAGATTTGCAAACGACTTCGACCGTGCGGGTGCTGCAACGTTCGAGCGGGGTGCACTTGTGGTGCGGATGATGCGCCTGCCTGGTTGCCGATTCGTGAACCGGACGGGCCGGCTCGTTGTGCCGGTTTGCGGACGGTTGGAGCATCCGAGGCAGCCAGTATTATATCTTATATAAGACTTTCATCGGCCTTTCACCAGGGCCTTTATGGTAGCCGCCCGCGCAGGCGCGAAACTCGCCAAATGGGTGGCGATCCCGTATGATGGACTGAATCTTCAACAGGCAAGGCGGCTAGGGCGACGTGTCACGGGATGTTCCCGGTGCGTCATCTGCAGGCCGCCTTCGTTGTTTTATGAACCCACCAAGCTCGATCAAGCACTACCTGCAGTTCAAGGACTTTTCGCTGGAAGAGTACGAATACCTGCTGGACCGTTCCGCGATCCTCAAGGCCAAGTTCAAGAACTACGAGACGTGGCACCCGCTGCACGACCGCACGCTGGCCATGATCTTCGAGAAGAATTCCACGCGTACGCGCCTGTCGTTCGAAGCTGGCATTCACCAGCTTGGCGGCCACGCGGTCTTCCTGAACACGCGCGATTCCCAACTGGGGCGCGGTGAGCCGATCGAAGACGCCGCGCAGGTCATCTCGCGTATGACCGACATCATCATGATCCGCACCTTCGGGCAGGAGATCATCGAACGGTTTGCCGCGCATTCGCGCGTGCCTGTCATCAACGGGCTGACCAACGAATACCACCCGTGCCAGGTGCTGGCCGACATCTTCACCTTCATCGAGCAGCGGGGCCCCATCAAGGGCAAGACCGTCACGTGGGTGGGCGATGCCAACAACATGGCGTACACGTGGATCCAGGCGGCTGAGATTCTGGGTTTCCGCTTCCATTTTTCTGCACCGAAGGGCTATCAGCTTGATCCGGCCATGGTGGCCGATTCCGCTTTGCCGTTTGTGCACGTGTTCGAAAGCCCGCTCGAAGCCTGCGATGGCGCGCATCTGGTGACCACCGACGTGTGGACCAGCATGGGCTACGAAGCCGAGAACGAAGCGCGCAAGAAAGCCTTTGGCGACTGGATGGTCACCGAGGCGATGATGCAGCGCGCGCAACCCGATGCGCTGTTCATGCACTGCCTGCCCGCGCACCGCGGCGAGGAAGTCGAGGCAGCCGTCATCGACGGTAAGCAAAGCGTCGTGTGGGATGAGGCGGAAAACCGCCTGCACGTGCAGAAGGCGCTGATGGAATACCTGCTCTGCGGGCGCTATTGAGCCCAGCAGCCCAAGTCTGCAGTCATGAAAAAGGCCGCTCCGATTGACGTCGGAGCGGCCTTTTTGCTTTGACGCGGCAGGTAGTTACTTCTTGCCGCCGTCGAGCTGGGGCAGTGCGTTGGCGGTACCCAGCGACAGCAGGCCAGCCTTCGAATAGATGGCCAGCTTGTCGCGCGTGTCCATCAGGTCCAGGTTGCGCATGGTCAGTTGGCCGATGCGGTCGGCGGGGCTGAACGGTGCGTCTTCGACCTTCTCCATCGACAGACGCTCAGGTGCGTAGGTCAGGTTCGGCGATTCGGTGTTCAGGATCGAGTAGTCGTTGCCGCGACGCAGTTCCAGCGTGACGGTGCCGGTCACAGCGCGAGCGACCCAGCGCTGGGCAGTTTCGCGCAGCATGATCGCTTGCGGGTCGAACCAGCGGCCTTGGTACAGCAGACGGCCGAGGCGCAGGCCGTTGATGCGGTACTGCTCGATGGTGTCTTCGTTGTGGATGCCGGTCACCAGGCGTTCGTAGGCGATGTGCAGCAGCGCCATGCCCGGGGCTTCGTAGATGCCGCGGCTCTTGGCTTCGATGATGCGGTTTTCGATCTGGTCGCTCATGCCCAGGCCGTGGCGGCCGCCGATGCGATTCAGCTCCAGGAACATCTCCACCGGGTCGGCGATTTCGCGGCCGTTGACGGCGACCGGACGGCCTTCGTCGAAGGTGACCGACACTTCTTCCGCCTTGACCTCGACTTCCGGCTTCCAGAACGCCACGCCCATGATCGGGTTGACGATGCGGATGCCGCTGTTCAGGTGCTCCAGATCCTTGGCCTCGTGCGTGGCGCCCAGCATGTTGCTGTCCGTCGAGTAGGCCTTTTCGGCGCTCATCTTGTAGCCGAAACCTTCCTTGGTCATGAAGGCCGACATTTCGGCGCGGCCGCCCAGCTCGTCGATGAAGGCCTGGTCCAGCCACGGCTTGTAGATCTTCAGTGCCGGGTTGGTCAGCAGGCCGTAGCGGTAGAAACGCTCGATGTCGTTGCCCTTGAAGGTCGAGCCGTCGCCCCAGATGTTGACGTCGTCTTCCTTCATGGCGGCGACCAGCATGGTGCCGGTCACGGCGCGGCCCAGCGGCGTGGTGTTGAAGTACGTGATGCCGCCGGTGCTGATGTGGAAGGCGCCGGCCTGGATGGCGGCAATCCCTTCATTGGCCAGTTGCGGGCGGCACTCGATCAGGCGGGCCTTCTCTGCACCGTACTCCATGGCCTTGCGCGGGATGGCATCGTAGTCTTCTTCGTCGGGCTGGCCGAGATTGGCGGTGTAGGCGTAGGGCAGAGCGCCTTTGTTCTTCATCCAGCGCAGCGCGGCGCTGGTGTCGAGACCGCCCGAGAAGGCAATGCCGACTTTCTGGCCGACGGGAACGTGTTGCAGGATGGTTTCCATACTCTTTCTCTTCAGATGATCGCTGCTGGCGCTTAGGCGCGCTTAGGCATAGTGGCAGATGTAGTGGTAGGCCTCGGTCACCCGAATGTCGAACTTCGAGTTGGCCGGAACCTGGAAGCTTTCGCCGGCGGCGGACGTCTTCCACTCATCGGTGCCGTCGAGCTTGTATTCGCACGAACCGCCCACGCACTCCATGATCTCGGCGGCGGCCGTGCCGAAGGTCAGCGTGGCCGGCAGCACCACCCCCACGGACTTCTTGGTGCCGTCGGGCAGGGTAAAGCTGTGGCTGACGCACTTTCCGTCAAAGTACACATTGGCCTTGGTGGTCAGGCGGACGCCGTCAAAGGTTTCGGTGGTCATGAAATGGAACGCGAAAAGGGAAGTCGTAGGGTCAAACCAGCCATTTTAGGCCATTGGGTCGACCGCGGGTACGTCAGGCGAGGGTTGCCTGAGGTCAGGCCTCGCGGGATGTGGCGCAAGGTGCTCAAGAAGCACGTCCGCCGGGTCGTTCACACCACCACGGGTTCGGGTTCGATGCGCACGCCAAAGCGCGCTTGAACCGCGTCCTGGATCTCACGCGCCAGCGTCATCAACTGGACCGCGCTACCGCCGCCACGGTGCACCAGCACCAGCGCCTGCTTTTCATACACGCCCACCGCGCCGCTCTGCCGGCCCTTGAAGCCGCATTGATCGATTAACCAGCCGGCGGCGAGCTTGTAAGTGCCGTCCGGCTGCGCATACCCGACCAGATTCGGGAAGCGCGCAACCAGCGCATCGCGCGTGGCGGCATCGACGATGGGGTTCTTGAAGAAGCTGCCCGCGTTGCCGATCTCCGCCGGGTCGGGCAGCTTGCGGCGGCGGATGGTGACCACCGCATCGAAGATGTCCTGCGCCGTCGGGCTCGCGATGTTTTGCGCGGCCAGCTCGCGTGCGAGTTCGGCGTAGTGCATGTCGGGCTGCCAGTCGACTGGCAGGGCGAAGGTGACCTCGGTGATGATGTAGCGATCGGCACCGGCGCGTTTGAAGACGCTGTCGCGGTAGCCAAAGGCGCAATCGGCGGCGGTAAGGGTGACGAACTCGCCGGCGTGGCGGTCGTATGCGCGCAGGGAGTGGAAGCGGTCCTTGATCTCGACGCCGTATGCGCCGATGTTCTGGATGGGCGCCGCGCCCACCGTACCGGGAATCAGCGCGAGGTTTTCCAGCCCAGGCAAGCCATGAGAGACGGTGTGAGCCACCAGGCCGTGCCACGATTCGCCGCCGCCTGCGGTGACGGTGTGGACTTCGCGGCCATCGACCGTGCTTCGGCCGGCGGCGATGCCCGGAATCTCCATCAGCAGCACGAGGCCTTCGAAATCGCGCGTGAGCACGACGTTGCTGCCACCACCCAGCACCAGCACAGGCAGGCCCTGCACGCGCGGGTCGGCCAGCGCCGCGGGAATGTCTTCCGGCGTGCGCACGTGCGCGGCGTAGCGGGCAGTGGCCTCAAAACGGAACGTGTTGTGCTGGCCTAGGGGATAATGCGTGTCGAGCAACGCCATGGCGCCAAATCTGCTGGGAAAGCCGAGATTATAGAAGCCATGGCGCACGCGGCACCCGCAAAGAAGCGCCGCAGCAACCCGAATTCAAGTCTGCAAGGAGAACACGATGCCGTCGTTTGACGTGGTATGCGAAGCCAACATGGTGGAAGTGAAGAACGCCGTGGAACAGGCCAACAAAGAGATTTCGACGCGATTCGACTTCAAGGGCTCGGACTCCCGGGTCGAGCACAAGGAGCAGGAACTGACCTTGTTTGCCGATGACGATTTCAAGATCGGCCAGGTGAACGATGTGCTGATGAACAAGCTCGCCAAGCGCAACGTCGACGTGCGCTTCCTTGACTATCAAGACAAGCAGAAGATCGGCGGCGACAAGATGAAGCAGGTCGTCAAGATCAAGAAGGGCGTCTCTGGCGACTTGGCCAAGAAGATCGTCAAGACGATCAAGGACAGCAAGATCAAGGTGCAGGCAAGCATTCAGGGCGATGCGGTGCGTGTGACCGGCGCCAAGCGGGATGACCTGCAAAGCGTGATCGCCATGCTGCGCAAGGACGTGAGCGACACGCCGCTGGATTTCAATAACTTCCGCGACTGAGCGCGTCGCGCTCGCAAGCAAAACGCCCCGCACGAGCGGGGCGTTTGCATTTGCGGTGGCAAAACTTCACTGCGACAGCTTGGTCACCTTCAGTGCCGGATCCGCGGCGATGGCGGCTTCCGAGAACGGCAGCCGGTTCCAGCGCTTCGCAGAGAACTCGCGCATCTGGTCGAACGCATGCGGCGATGCCGGATCGGTCGATTCACCGTAGGTCAGAAGCGCATCGGCAACCGGCCCCTGATCGTCGAACGTGACAGTCTGGATGTAGCTCGTGCCGAAATACACCTGCAAGCCCTTCGGTCCGATCGGCGTGCTTTGCAGCTTGTTCAGCACGCCTTCGTACTCCTCGCCGCCGTGCAGGGCGATGTCGCCGCCCGGCGCGTGTGCCGCCTGAACCGTGCCCAGCGGTGCGTCCAGCGCAAAGCCGGCCGTGCGGACGGCGCCCACGGCATCCTTCAACGCTTTGAACACGGCCGTGCGCACGGTTGCATCGCTCATGCGCAGGTTGCGCGGTGTGTGGATCGGATCAGCCGGGTTGAAGTCGACCGCGTAGACATGCGGGATGTCCTTGGCGCGCATCCAGAACTCGCGGAACAGGTGTGCAGCGCGAGCGTCGACGTTGTCCGTGAGGTTCCATTGCGCAAGGGCAGCGCAGCCGTCGCGCACATCGGCATCGAGGTTGGCCGTGGCTTTGCAGGCGGCCAGCAGATCGTCGCGCACGAGGTGGCCGGCGAGGTTGGCGTCGCGGAAGATCATCGCCTGCAGGTTCGGCAGGTTGACCTTGTTGCCGGGCAGTCCGTCGGTGCCGGCGAGGCGGCGCTCGATTTCGATGAGGCCGATGCGGGTGCGCAGGCGTTGCGGCACGTCGGTCGAGCCCATCACCGGCGAGAAACCCGTCAGTTTCTGCGCCGGATTGCTCAGCCACGAGCTGTCGTTGCTGTTGGCGACGTAGTCATCGCGCTCCAGCACCGGCATGCGTGCGGGTGCCACCAGGCCTGGCACCGGCGATGCCGGATCGACCTGCCAGTTGCACGCACTGCGTGAGCCGTCGAGCAGCACCAATCCCGCGCCCTTGAAGAGCTTGTCGGCCAGCGGAGACGGCGCGCAACGCTTGAGCGCTTCAGCCGAGACATCCGGCGTGGTCGACACGTCGGCAAACAGCGCACGGCCGTTGCGGTCGGTGGCAATCGTGTTCACCCAGGGAATGCCGAGGTTGCTGATGGCCTGCCGGATGCCGGCCACGTCCTTGGCCTGCGCGATATGCAGCCACGTATCGATTGAGCGCGTGTTGTTGCGATTGACGTCGCGCAGCGTGTAGGCCTTCTGCGTGGTCCATGGCATGCCGCCGGCAGGCATCGACAGCACGGGGCCGTACACCGTGTTGTAGAAAGTGTGGGTCCGATGTTCGATGCGGCCGTCCGGCAGCTTCACGTCAAAGGCCACCGTGCGCGTGGTCATCTTGTGCGGCTTGCCGTCGATCAGGTAGGTGGTCGGGTCGCCCTCGGCAAGCTTCAGTTCGAACAGCGTGAAGCGGCGGCCGGTGGAAACGGTGTGCGTCCATGCCACGTCTTTGTTGAAGCCGATGCTGACGACGGGGAACGCGGCAATCGACGCGCCCATTACATCCAGCTTCCCGGGCACCGTCAGGTGGACTTGGTAGAAGCGGTTGGTGGTCGTCCAGGGAAAGTGCGGGTTGCCGAGCAGCACGCCGCGGCCGTTATCGGTGGCGGCCTTGCCGAAGGCCCAACCGTTGGAGCCGATCGGCATGTCGCGCAGTTGCAGGTCGCGGTCGAGTGCGGCGGTGTCGACGGCATGCGGTGGAATGACAGCGGAGGCAGGCGCGCCGCCCGGCGGCTGCGCAGCGACGATGCTCGCCAGCATGGCGCCTGCGCTGGCCTGGATGGCCTTTTCTTCGCCCATCAACATCATGTCGGCCATCGTGAGGGGGCGCACCCAGTCGGCATTGCGGCAGGCCGCCGGGCGGTTGGCGGCCGGCGTGTCTTTCAGATAGCGGTTGTAACCCGCGATGTAGCCGCGCAGCAGCTCGCGCGCTTCAGGCGACATCTGTGCATAGCCAGCGCGCAGGCCGGCTTCGTCAAACGCGCTTTTGAAGAAGGCGTCGGCTTGCGTGTTTGGCACCGGCTTGAACGACACCACGACGGTGCCGTCCGGCCCGAATGTCTTCGAGCGCTCGCCGTTGACGGTGACGACCTGATCGGCGAGCAGGCACACGTTGTCCTGCGCATAGGCATAGGCCATGCCGAAGCCGAGGCTGGCGTAATCGTTGGCGCGGACGTGCGGAATGCCGAAGCGGGTGCGGCTGATTTCGGCCGAAAGGCCGGTGTCCGAAGGCGTGACCCAGCCGCTGTCTGTGCTGGCGCAGCCGGCCAGCGCCGCAAGCGCGGCCATGGCGAGCGTGCCGCGCAGTGCGAATCCCTGCATGAATTGCTGCATCGTGCGTTGTCTCCTGATGTCGGTGTTGTTATGGGCGGTTGCGTCTGTGCGCAGCCACCGTCGCATCGTCAATCGGGTGATTCAGATTCGGAAGAGGTATTCCCGCCAGAGTTGGGGTCAATATCGCCACGCAGATTGCCCCTGGCGCCTATACTCGGGCATGCCAACAATCGACCTGCTGACCTTTCCCGACGCCGCTTTCTCCACGCTGGCGATCGCTGCCGACACGCTCGGCGTGGCCAATGCGCTGGCTTCCATGCAAACCGGCAAGCGGGCCAATGCCGCCAAGACGCCGGTGTTCGGCTGGCGCCTCATCGCGCGGGACCCAGCCCGTTGGCAGGCTGCGGCAGAAACGCTCACGTGTCCTTGTGACGCACTACCGGAAGACAACACGCACCTCGGTGATGCGTTGATCGTTCCCCCGCTGCATTTCGATCACATCGGCACGCTGGAGCAGCGTCTGGCGTTGCTGGAAGTGGAGCGCGCCACGATCCGCCGTTACCTGGATGCAGGACGGCTGGTGGCGTCATCCTTCACGGGTGTGGCGATGCTGGCCGACGTGCTGCCCGCCGGCCAACGGTTGACAGTGACATGGCTCATCGCAGGTTGGGTGCAGGGCTACTTTCCGCATCTGAAAGCCGCGCCAGCGCAGGCCATCGTCAGCAGCGGCAACGTCATCACGGCGCGGGCGATGGAGCATGGCGTGGCGCTCATGCATCGCGTGGTCGCGCGGCTGGCTGATGCGCGGCTTGCGCGCACGCTGGGCAATACGGTGCTCGACCACCCCTCCCGCGGCGAGGCCATCGGCATCTGGCTGCGCAGCAAACCGGCCATCCGCGACAGCGTCGTGCTGCGCGCGCGCCGTTACCTGCAACAGCATCTGCACGAACCGTTTGATCTGGGGAAGCTTGCCGCCGTCGCCTCCACCAGCGAGCGGACGCTGTTGCGGCATTTCACGAAAACGGTGGGGATGTCGCCGTTGCAATTGCTGCACCGGCTGCGCGTGGAGCGCGCGTGCCACCTTCTGGAAGTCAGCACGCTGAGCCTGACGACGATTGCCGAGCAGTGCGGGTATCAGGACATGTCCGCCTTCCGGCGGTTGATCCGGCGGCACACGGGCCGGCCGCCGGGGGAACATCGGCGCGCGCACTCGGTGCGCGCCGAGCTGCGAAATTAGGCGGCCTTTTTCTTCTCGCCGATACGGCTTTCCTTGCCGGCCAGCAGCTTGGCGATATTGGCGCGGTGGCGTGCGATGAGCAGCACCGCCATCAGCGCAACCGCCCCGGCAATCCAGTCGAAGCCGTTCATCAGCACGTAGAAGAACGGTGCGAACACCGCCGACACCAGCGCCGCCAGCGACGAATAACGGAAGAACACGGCGATGATGAGCCACGTAGCCAGCGTTGCCAGCCCGAGCCACACGTTCAGCGCCAGCAGAATGCCCGCCGCCGTGGCGACGCCCTTGCCGCCCGCAAAGCGATGGAACACCGGATACAGGTGACCCAGGAACACGGCGATCACCACCAGCGCGATGCCGGTCTCATCTACGCCAAAGCGCGGCGCCAGGAATAGCGCCAGCCACACCGCCAACCAGCCCTTGGCCGCATCGCCGAGCAGCGTGAGGATGGCCGCCTTCTTGTTGCCCGAGCGCAGCACGTTGGTGGCGCCGGGGTTGCCCGAGCCGTAGGTGCGCGGGTCTGCCAGACCCATGGCGCGGCTCACCACCACGGCAAACGAAATCGAGCCGATCAGGTAGGCGGCCACGGCAAAAAGGACGGTTGCGACGACTGGTGACATATGGAATGTGAGAAATCAGGCTGCGGGATTGTAGCGTGGCCGCAAGCGTGCCCCAGCGGCGGCGTCCGTTTCAATCGGGGTTTGCACAATTGACGGGCTGCGCGTTCAGTACCGACGTCAGCGCGCTGGGCGCCAGGCTCACCAGAAAGCCACGCCGTCCACCGTTGATATAGATGCGCTCCAGCTCCAGCACGCTCGCCTCCACATACACCGGCATCGCCTTACGCACGCCAAACGGCGATGTGCCGCCGACGAGGTAGCCGCTATGCCGCTGCGCAACCTCGGGCTTGCACGGCTGCACGCTCTTGCGGCCGGTCTGCCGCGCGAGGTTCTTGGTCGAGACCGAGCAATCGCCGTGCATCAGCACGATCAGCGGCTTGGCGTGCTCGTCTTCCATGACGAGCGTCTTGACGACGGCGTGCTCGTCCACGCCAAGTTGGCGGGATGACTCGGTCGTGCCGCCCTTGTCGACGTAGTCATAGGTGTGTTCAGTAAAGGCCACGCCATGCGCCTTGAGGTATTGCGTGGCGGGCGTCTCGGAAACGTGCTTGGACTTGCTCATACGGGGCAGGGAAGAACGATCGCTATCCGCGCGGATGGTGCTGTGCGTGCAGCGTGCGCAGCCGCTCGCGCGCGACGTGGGTGTAGATCTGCGTGGTGGAAATATCCGCGTGGCCGAGCAGCATCTGCACCACGCGCAAGTCTGCGCCGTGGTTGAGCAGGTGCGTGGCAAACGCGTGCCGCAACGTGTGCGGCGACAGCGGCGCGTGGATATCGGCGAGCAGCGCGTAGCGCTTGATGAGATACCAGAAGGCCTGGCGCGTCATGCCTTCGCCGCGCGCGGTGACGAACAGCGCGTCCGCCGTGCGCTCGCCGAGCAGCGCCGTGCGGCCATCGCGTAAATAACGCCGCAGCCAGTCGCCGGCTTCGGCGCCAAACGGCACCAGACGATCCTTGCCACCCTTGCCGCCAACCACGCGCACCACACCTTCGTTCAGGCCAACTTCCACCGTTTTCAGCGCGACGATTTCCGACACGCGCAGCCCGCTCGCATACATCAGCTCGATCATCGCGCGGTCGCGCAGGCCGAGCGGCGTGTCAACATCCGGCGCGTTGATGAGCGCTTCGACTTGCGTTTCGGACAGCGTCTTCGGAAAGCGTGGCGGTTGCTTGGCCGTCGGTAGCAGGCGCGACGGATCGGTGCTCACAACGTGCTCGCGCAGCGCCCACTGGAAGAAGCGCTTGAACACGGTGCGGCGCCGGTTGGCCGACGATGCGCGGCTCTCGGCATGGCGTGCGGCAAAGTAATCGGCCAAGTCGCCGTCTTCGGTTTCGGCGATGGACTTGCTGCGCTCGGCCAGCCAGTGCGCGTAGAGCGTCAGGTCGCGCCGGTACGCATCGAGCGTATTGCGAGCGAGGCCATCTTCCAGCCACAGCGCGTCGCAAAAGCGCTGGATGGCATCTGCGCTTTGCGGCGGTAGGGCCGGGGCTTCGGCGTCTTTCAGTGCAGCCTTTCTCATATCAGCATCACGCCTTCGTGGCGCAGCAGCCAGTGCTTGATGTTCAGCAGGTAGCCATCCGTGTGGTGCGAAAACCCGCCGATGCCCGACGCGCTCACCACGCGGTGGCAAGGGATGAGGATCGGGAACCAGTTATCGCCGCATGCCTGGCCCACCGCGCGCGGCACGCTGCCGATCTGGTGCGCGATGGTGCCGTAGGTGATGACGCTGCCGCACGGGATGGCGCTGATGGCTCGCCACACTCGGTGCTGGAAATCGGTGCCGGCGGGCGCGAGCGGGATATCGAAACTTGCGCGTGGGTCGCTGTAGTACGCGTCGAGCTGGCGGGCCAGCCTGGCGATCAACACGTCTGATGAATCGACGATGGGCGTGCTATCGGGCAGGTAAACGAGTTCACGCAGGGCGCCGTCGGCCACGCGCACGCCCAGCTTGCCGAAGGGCGCTTCCAGAACGGCGTCGAAAGGGGATGGCATGACAGGGGCCGGCGCAAAAAACAATCCTGCGAATCTAGCACAGGCCCCTGGGCGGGCAGCGCTACTGATCCAGCTTGATGTTCTGCTGCTTGACCAGCGTGCGCATCTTGTCGAATTCGCGCTTGATCTCGGCCGTATATTGCTGAGGCGTATTGCCGACGGGCTCGGCACCGGCACCGCGGAATCGATCGACCAGGCCCGGATCTTTCAGCGCCTTGACCGAAGCTTCGTTGAGCTTGCGGATGATGTCGTCCGGCGTGCCGGCCGGCGCGACGAGTCCGTACCACGCCGGGTCATTTGCGTCCTTCAGGCCGACTTCGGCAAAGGTGGGCACGTCCGGCAGGCTATCGATGCGCTTATTCCACGCCACCACGATCGGCCGCAACTTGCCACCCTTGATGAACTGCATGGACGAGGGCAGGTTGTCGACCATGATCGGCACCTGGTTGGCCAGCACGTCGTTCAGCGCAGGTCCGGCGCCGCGGTATGGCACATGGACCATCTGCGTTTTGGTCAGCACCTTGAACTCTTCGCCCAGCATGTGGCCGATACCGCAGGTGCCTGATGTTGCGAATGAATATTTGCCGGGGTTCGCCGTCAGCGCTGCGACAAATTCCTTGTAGTTCTTGGCCGGAAAGGTCGGATTGACCGCAATCACGTTGGCCACGGTGGCCAGGTTGGTGATCGGCTTGAAATCCTTGAGCGGGTCGTACGAAAGCTTCGGGTTGCACGCCGGGTTGACGGCATGCGTGGAGACCGTGGCGATGCCGATCGTGTAGCCATCCGGCACAGCCTTGGCGATGGCATCGGCGCCGATCGAACCGCCGCCGCCGCCCTTGTTTTCCACCACCACGGCCTGGCCCAGCACCTTGGAAAGCTGATCGGCCACACCGCGCCCCACGATGTCCGTCGTGCCGCCCGGCGGAAACGGAATGATCAGCTTGAGCGGCTTGGCGGGGTAGTTGTCGGCCAGCGCCGGCCCGCATGACAGCGTTCCAGCGACTGCGATCAGGCTGGCGATCAGTCGTCCCTTGGTCATCGTCATCCTCCTTGTGGCTTGGTGTGCGTTCTGCGTTCTTGTGGGGAAACTGCTGAATAGCACAACCGCAAACGCCAACCACACGGCCACCGGGGAAACCCTGAAAAGCCAATCGTCAGATTGTCAGGTTCCGAGCAGCCCGCTTTTCAGATCGCGGTCGACCGGGCTGTTGCCGATGAAGATGCTGAGCACAGCCTGGTAGAAGTCTTCGCCGGGGATGGCTTTGGTGCGCGCCACGCCATTGATGCTGATGGTGGTGCCGGCATCGGGCGCGTAGTCGAAGTTGATGGTGTCGCCACGCTTGGTGGAGCCGATCTGGCGCATCGCGTCTTCCAACTGCGTCAGACGGTCGGCCAGCCTCTGCATTTGAATTTCTGTTTGGTTGCGGTGGATGCCGTCGTTCAGCGCGCGGATGAACGTATCGGCGCCCACATCACGCAGCGGGTGGATCTGCAGCCGCTTCGGCCCCTTCATGCCGAGGATGACCGCAGCGTTCTTCGCACGCTCGGGCAGGTACAAGCCTGCGACATAGCCCTTGATGACAAACACTGAACGCAGGCCCGTGCCATTGAGCAGCAGTTCGCGGCCGGCCACACGTGCGGCGTCGTCGAACGGCACACCCTCGACGTTCACCGTTGCCCATGCCGGGCTCGCGCACGCGACGCAGAGCATCGCGCCCATGACGCCGCCGCGCCACGCGCGTGCCATCCTGGATGAACGGGCACGCGCAGCAACCTGCAATGCGCAACAGAGATGAACAAGAGCGGAAAACATCGAAATGGGCGGTTTGAGATTAAGCCGCCATTTTCCCGATATTTTATTTACAAACAATTAGTGTCTGCCCTGATGCGCAAGCGTTTGCGTACTAGGCGGTATAAGGCCCCGCTGGCGTGAGCGTTAAGCAGGTATTCGCGGTTTTGTGCTACACGCACTTTGTTGGATTTTTAAACCAATCGGCGTGGCAACTTGGAAAGGCAGATTAAAGGCGCATCACAGTCCTGATGCGTTGGCGTGCCTAACCCGAGCGAGCGCTCACGTCGTCTGCGCCAGTGCCCAGGCCACGTGTTCACGCACGAGTTCCGAGGCGTCATCGGCGCGTGCTTTCAAGGCGGTAATCAGTTGCGCGCGCGTGGTATCCGGCAGCGGGGCGCGCAGTGCGTTGCCGATCGCCACGGCAATGTTGCGCAGCCAGCGCTCGTGCCCGATGCGGCGGATCGGACTGCCTTCCAGTCGCTGGTTGAATTCGGCGTCGGTCCAGTTGAACAGACCAGCCAGCGTGGCCGCGTCCAAGCCGTTGCGCACGTCAAAGTCAGGCAGGTTGGCCGGCACTGCAAACTTATTCCACGGGCAGATGAGCTGGCAGTCGTCGCAGCCATAGACGCGGTTGCCCATCGCCGGGCGCAGCTCGACCGGGATGCTGCCCTTGTGCTCGATGGTCAGGTACGAGATGCAACGGCGTGCGTCCACCGTGTATGGCGCGACGATGGCCTGCGTAGGGCACACGTCGATGCAGCGCGTGCAGTTGCCGCAGTGGGGCTCCACGGGCGGATCAACGGGAAACGGCAGGTCGACGAGGATTTCGCCGAGGAAGAACATCGAGCCCGCATCGCGGTCCAGCAACAGCGTGTGTTTGCCGCGCCAGCCCAGGCCGCCGTTGGTCGCCAGTGCGACTTCCAGCACCGGTGCTGAATCGGTGAACACGCGAAAACCATACGGCCCCACGGCGCCAGCAATCTTTTCTGCGAGCTTCTGCAGGCGTTGCCGCAGCACCTTGTGATAGTCGCGGCCACGTGCGTAGAGCGAGACAGTCGCGTCTTCGGGGCGGCGCAGACGATCCCACTCGATGGTGCGCCAGTCGCTGCCGGCCATTCGCGGATCGGCCAGATGTGGCAGATACGGCATCCGCGCGACGATGGCGCGTACCGTTCCGGCAACAAGTTCGGCCGGGCGTGCGCGGAGCATGCCATGGTTCGCCATATAATCCATGTCACCGTGAAACCCCTGCGCAAGCCACGTCTGGAGCCCTTCTTCAGCGTGCGACAGGTCGACATCGGCGATGCGGATTGCATCGAAGCCGAGTTCGGCACCCCAGGAGCGGATCTGCGCCACAAGCGCGTGCATGCCGGCCTCATCGGCTGGCAAGCGTGCATCCAGGTTCGTTTCGGGTGATGACGTGGGGGTGGCGGACATGCCTAAATTGTACGCAATGCCCACCGTGCTCCCTGCTGACGCGCCTTCTGGTCTGACCCCTCCGCTCACCGAGCGCACGCTTTCGCTTGTCGATGAAGCGGCCACGTCGGCCTTTGGCGCGGCGCTGGCGCATGCCGTGCTGGCACTCGGTCCGCGGCCCGTGCAAGTGCAACTCTCGGGCGATCTGGGCGCGGGCAAGACGACGCTCTCGCGCGCCATTCTGCGCGGCCTCGGACATACCGGGCGCGTGCGCAGCCCCACCTATACGCTGGTCGAGCCGTACGACGTTGCCGGAACTACGGGCACGCAAAAGGTCTATCACTTCGACCTGTACCGCTTTGCCGATCCCGAAGAATGGACTGATGCCGGGTTCCGCGATTGCTTTGCCGAACCCGCGCTGTGCCTGGTCGAATGGCCCGAGAAGGCCCAGGCGCTGCTCGGCACGCCCGATCTGCACATCGCTTTATCGGTCGACGTTGTGCACGAAACCTACGATGACGGCGTTGAGCATGCACCGCGCCTTGCACGTCTGAGCGCACGCACGCAGACCGGCCTTCAACTTCTACAGTCGTTGCAACACCTGTTCCCATGCTGATCAAGCATCTGCCGACCGACCAACCGGATGATCCCAACCTGCCGAGCCAGGCCCGCCGCCAATGGCTCACGCGCATGGCGAAGGCCGGCGCAGGCACGGTCATCCTGAGCCTGGTGGGCCCGCAGATTGCGCGTGGCGCCAACATCGTCGCTGTGCGCGTGTGGCCCGCCCAGGATTACACGCGCGTGACCATCGAGTCCGACGTCGCGCTCAAGGCTACGCATCAGCTTATCAAGGATCCGGATCGCCTGATGGTCGACATCGACGGGCTGGACCTGAACCCGACGTTGCGCGAGCTGGTCGCCAAGATCGCGCCGAATGATCCGTACATCCGCCAGGTGCGCGTGGGTCAGAACCGGCCGAGCGTCGTGCGCCTGGTGTTTGACCTGAAGGAAAGCGTCAACCCGCAGGTGTTCACGCTGTTGCCGATTGCGGGCTATCGCAACCGGCTCGTCTTCGATCTGTATCCGACCAACCCGCCCGACCCGCTGATGCAGCTCGTGCAGGCCACCGAGGGCAAGCAGGAGCGCTTTGCTGCGTCGGGCGGTACGCCGATGCCGTCGCCGTCGGATGACGATGACCCCATCGCCGCACTGGCACGCCGCAGCAGCGGCGGCAGCCCGACCAAGCCGCCGATCGAAGAGCCGCACCTCCCTGCGCTTGCCAACCGCACGCCGCCGCGCAAGGTGCCGCCGGCGACCTCTACGAATCCTCCGTCGACGCTCGCCAACGCGCCGAACACGCCGCCGCTGGAGATCATTCCCGAGCAACCCGTGCCGCGCGCGCCGTCGAGCGGCCCGCGCATGCGTCGCCTGCTCACGGTCGCCATCGACCCCGGCCATGGCGGCGAAGACCCGGGCGCCACGGGCGGTGCCGGCACGCACGAGAAAGACGTGGTGCTGTCGATCGCTCGCATGCTTAAGGCCAAGATCGACGCCCAGCCCAACATGCGCGCCATGATGACGCGCGATTCCGACTACTTCGTCCCGCTGGGCGTGCGTGTGCAGAAGGCGCGCCGCGTGCAGGCGGATCTGTTCGTCTCCATCCATGCTGATGCGTTTCTCTCGCCGGAAGCGCGCGGGGCATCGGTGTTTGTGCTGTCCGATCGTGGCGCTTCGAGCGCGCAGGCCAAGTGGCTCGCCAACAAGGAAAACGCGGCCGACATGATTGGCGGCGCGAATCTGGGCTCGAAAGACGCGCAGGTCACGCGCGTGCTGCTGGACTTGTCGACCACCGCACAGATCACCGACAGCATGAAGGTCGGCAGGGCAGTGCTGGATCAGATCGGCGGCGTCAACCGGCTGCACAAGGGGCAGGTCGAGCAGGCGGGATTTGCCGTGCTCAAGGCGCCGGATATTCCGTCGATCCTGGTCGAGACGGCCTTCATCTCCAACCCGGAAGAAGAAGCCAAGCTCAACGATCTGGGCCATCAGAACCAGCTTGCCGACGCCATCCTGCGCGGCATTCGCGCCTACTTTGCCAAGAACCCGCCGTTATCGCGCAACCCGGGCGTCTGACGCATGACGACGCTCGTGCTGCGCGAAGGCGGTGCGTCTGACGCCAGCACCATCGCCGACATCCACACGCGAAGCTGGCAGAGCGCGTATCGCGGGCTCGGCATCCTGTCCGATGCGTATCTCGACGACGTGGCCAACGCTGAGATGCAGGCCAAGTGGCATGAACGCATGACTGCACCCGTGGCAGGGCAATGCATGTGGTGTGCCGAACTGGACGGCGAAACCATTGGTTTTCTCTGCACCCTGCGTGAAGACGGCGCGCCTTGGGGTGTGCTTGTCGACAACCTGCATCTGCTGCCGGCGTCACGCGGCCATGGCGTCGGCAAGCGCCTGATGGGCGAAGCGGCACGCTGGGCCGCAGCTCAGGGCATTACACAATTGCATCTGCTGGTGTACGAGGCGAACACCGCCGCGATCGGCTTTTACGAAGCGCTGGGCGGTGTGCCGGTCAGCCGGGATTGGCTGGAGACTGCCGATGGCGGGCACGCTTGGGTGCGCACCTACCACTGGCCGGAAGAGGAACTCGCGAGCTTGACGACCTTGCGCTGATCAAGCCGGGCGGCTGGCCGGGGCGCCTGCGCCGGCCTCCGCATGGGCAACGCGATCCGCATACCTGCGCGCCAGCGTCGAGCACACGATCAACTGCAACTGGTGATAGATCATCAGCGGCAGTACGATCAGACCCAGCGCGGGGTTGCCGGCAAACAGGATCTTCGCCATCGGCACGCCGTTCGCCAGGCTCTTCTTCGAGCCGCAGAACACGGCGGTGATCTCGTCGGCCAGGTTGAAGCCTGCGCGCCGCGACAGCCATGTCGTCGCACCCAGCACGACGAACAACAGCGCGCCGCTCATGAGGGCCACCGCCACGATGGTCTCCCACGGATACTTCGACCACACACCCGCGTGCGTCGAATCCGCAAACGAGTTGAACACGATCAGCAGGATGACCGCGCGGTCGACCTTGTTGATGATCGGCTTGTGTTTGTTGATGAAGCCGCCGAGCACCGGGCGCAGCAACTGGCCCAGCACGAACGGCAGTAAGAGTTGTTCGGCCACGCCCAGCAGCGCCTTGCCGACTGAGAGGTCCGCGCCCGAGGCCTGGATCACGAAGCTCATCAGCAGCGGCGTGGCAATCATGCCGATCAACCCTGAAATGGTCGCGTTGAAGATGGCGGCCGGCACGTTGCCCTTGGCCATTGCCGTCATCGCCACCGACGACGAAACCGTGGATGGCAGCGCGCACAGATAGAACACGCCCAGCAGCAGCTCAGCCGGAATGAACGGCTTGCACGCAAACAGGATGACCGCGCCGATCAGCGGAAACAGGATGAATGTGCAGCTTTGCACGAACAGATGCAGGCGCCAGTTGCGGGCGCCTTCCACGATTTTCTCGCGCGAGAGCGCCGCGCCGTGCAGGAAGAACACCAGCGACACGCCGACGATGGTGACAATGTCGAGCCGCAGCGGACCGTCGCTCGCGCCAAGCGCGGGGAAGAACAGGGCGAGCGCGACCATCACCAGCATGGCGCGAATGAACCCATCGATATGGGACAACAACGGAGACAGAAGCGGAATCTTCATGTGCGTGCGCAGTCACCGTTACGTGACGGCGCGGGTTGGATGGCGGGATAGGCGCTATTGCACAACATCCCCATCTAGAATACAAATGCATTGATCGAATCAATTCATACGTCGTCAGCATGAATGTGACCCTGCGCCAATTGCGTGTCTTTCTCGCCGTGGCACGTGCGCACAGCTTCAGCCGCGCGGGCGACACCATCGGCCTGACACAGCCGGCCGTGAGCCGCTCGATTTCCGAGCTGGAAGGCGAACTGGGCTTGAAGCTGCTCGATCGCACCACCCGCGAAGTCGTGCTGACGGAAGTGGGGCGCTCGCTGGCGACGGCGCTTGATCGCCTCGTCGCTGATCTGGACGACACGTTGCAACAGGCGCGCCAGGTGGGCGAGCAGCGGCGCGGGCGCGTGGTGGTGGCGTCCAGCCCAACGGTGTCGACCCGATTGATGCCGGTGTACGTGGCAGAGTGCGCAGTGCGCTATCCGGATATCCGCATGATCGTGCGTGACTCCGTGCAGGTCGACACGCTGCAATTGATCCGCACAGGCGGAGCAGATTTCGGTGTGGTGGTGGAGCCGCTCGATACCGAGGGCCTATGGACCGAGCCGCTGCTGATCGATCCGTTCTGCCTCGTCTGTCGCAAGGATCATCCATTCGCGCAACGCAGCAGCGTGCGCTGGAAAGATCTGCATCGCACGGCGGTCGTCCTGCTCGACCATGCTTCGGGCAGCCGACCGCTCATCGACCGCATCTTCCTGCGCCACGGCGTTCAACCTGATGTCGCGCAGGAGATGGGCCACAGCAGCGCGGTTTTCGGCATGGTGGAAGCGGGTATCGGCGCAGGCGTGGTGCCGTCGCTGTCGTTGCCGCTACCGTCGTCGTCGCCCTTGGTGGCGGTGCCGCTGTCGCCAAAGGAAACGCGCGCCATCGTGCTGGCGCGTCGGCAGGATCGCTCGCTCTCGCCGGCGGCCGAGGCGGCGTGGCAGATGATTCGCCGGATGGCGCTGCCAGCCACCTCGTGACCTGACCGCCGCGCTTATTTCGGCTGCATGCGGATGGCGCCATCCAGGCGGATGGTTTCGCCATTGAGCATCGGGTTCTCGACGATCGCGCGCGCGAGCTGCGCATACTCCGCCGGCTTACCGAGGCGCGGCGGGAACGGCACCATCTTGCCCAGTGCGTCCTGCACTTCGGCCGGCATGCCGAGCAGCATCGGCGTCTCGAAAATACCGGGGGCAATCGTCATCACGCGGATACCGTCGCGCGACAGGTCACGTGCAATCGCCAGCGTCATCGCCACCACGCCGCCCTTGGACGCCGCGTAGGCCGCCTGGCCAATCTGCCCGTCAAACGCTGCAACCGATGCCGTGTTGATGATCACGCCGCGCTCGCCGCCGGCGTTGGGCGTGTTACCGGCCATGGCCGTCGCGGCCAGGCGGATCATGTTGAACGTGCCGATCAGATTGATGTTGATGACACGTGCGAACTGGTCCAGCGGATGCGGCCCCGTCTTGCCCACCGTGCGCGATGCCGTGGCGATACCCGCGCAGTTCACCAGCCCGCGCAGCGTGCCCAGCGATGTGGCGGCTTCCACAACGGCTTGCCCGTCCGCTTCGGATGTGACGTCGCAGCGCACGAAGCGGCCGCCCAGTTCCTGAGCCAGTGCGGTGCCGGCGGCCTCATTCAGGTCCGCAATCACCACCTTGCCGCCGGCTTCCGCCAACGTACGTGCCGTGCCTGCGCCCAGTCCCGACGCGCCGCCGGTGACGATGAATACCTGATCGCGAATCTCCATGCCGTGTCTCCTCGTTTGTGGATTGCGAGTTACTTGACGTTTACGTCAACGTCATATGGTAGCGCGAAGCGGCCGGCGATCGCGCAAAAAAAACGGCGCCTCATGATCGAGGCGCCGTTTTTCCTGGCGAGTGTTTGCGGGTGCGCTTAGTCCTGCAGGGCACCGAACACGCGGGCCGTGATTTCGTCCACGTTGCCCACGCCGCTGATCTTGCGGTACTTCGGAGGGGCAACCTTGGCGGCGCCATTGCCGTTGGCGGCCCACTGCGAGTAGTAGTCCACCAGCGGACGCGTCTGGTTCTCGTACACGTCCAGGCGCTTGCGCACGGTTTCTTCCTTGTCGTCATCGCGCTGGATCAGCGCTTCGCCGGTTTCGTCGTCCACGCCTTCGGTCTTGGGCGGGTTGTACTTGATGTGGTACGTGCGGCCCGATGCCACGTGCACGCGACGACCGCTCATGCGCTCGATGATGGCGTCGAACGGCACGTCGATTTCCAGCACGTAGTCGATTGCTACGGCGGCATCTTTCATGGCTTCCGCTTGCGGAATGGTGCGCGGGAAGCCGTCGAACAGGTAGCCGTTCTTGCAGTCAGGCTGCTGCAGGCGGTCTTGTACGAGGCCGATGATGATGTCGTCCGACACCAGGCCGCCGGCATCCATCACCTTCTTCGCTTCGATACCCAGCGGGGTACCTGCCTTGACGGCCGCGCGCAGCATGTCGCCGGTGGAGATCTGCGGAATGCCGAACTTTTCGCAGATGAATTTGGCTTGCGTACCTTTGCCGGCGCCGGGCGCGCCCAACAGAATCAACCGCATGGTGACGAGTTCCTCAAGTTTTCGAATCCTGTCGCGCTGTCAGGCTCTATGAAGCGCGTTGGGAATCGGTCCGAGAGGGCGGATTCCCAATACGCCTGGTGATCAAGCCATGGCGACGCAATCGACGCAAACAGGCAGCCTAGCGGGCGAAGTTGACGCCAGCCTTACCGGACTCTGGGGAATCAGGCGTCCGCCGGACGGCGGCACCCATGGCTCGATTTGTCTCCCTGTCGCCGCTGTGGCGCCTGCGTGGGCGTCGTCATGCGGCTTGTCGTCCTTGCGATTATGCCATGGCGGGGCCGGGGTTTTGGCAGCCCCGCGCGCAAAGTTCAGAGAAATAGCGGCTTCAGGGGCCGTCCTGGGTCAGCAGTTCAGCCCAGGCAGCGCGCACTCGGGCGAGGTCTTCGGGGGTATCGACACCGGCAGCGGGGGCGTCATTCGTGGTCAGCACGGCAATGCGCTCACCGTGCCACATGGCGCGTAGCTGCTCCAACTGCTCGGTTTGTTCGAGGGGGGTAGCGGCCAATTGGGGGAAGCGGCGCAGGAATCCGGCACGGTACGCGTAGATGCCGATATGGCGCAGCACGGGCATGGCCGGCAGCGGGCGCTCCGCAGCGGACTGCGCCATGACGGCGGGCGTCCAGGTGTCGCGCGCCCAGGGAAGCGGCGCCCGCGAGAACAGCAGTGCGCGCTCGGCAGCGTCCAGCACGACCTTGACGACGTTCGGGTTGAAGACGTCGGCCGGGTCGTGGATGGGGTGGGCAGCGGTGGCGATGGCGCAGTCGGGGTGATCGCGCAGGTGCGCGGCCACGTTGTCGATCAGCGTCGGCGCGATCAGCGGTTCGTCGCCTTGCACGTTGACGACGATGGCGTCGTCGGGAAGGCCGAGCACGGTGGCCACTTCGGCCAGACGGTCGGTGCCGGAGGCGTGGTCAGCGCGCGTGAGCACGGCTTCCACGTGATGCTGCATGCAGGCGTCGGCGACCGACGCTGCATCGGTGGCGACCACCACGCGCGCGGCCGACGACTGATGCGCGCGTTCAGCCACGCGCACCACCATCGGCTTGCCGTCGATATCGGCCAGCGGTTTGTTGGGCAGCCGCGTGGACGCCAGCCGCGCGGGAATGACAGCGATGAACGGCGCGTGCGACATGGCGGCGACCTTCGTATCAGGCCGGGTCGACCGGCGTGCCTTCCACGGTCTGGCGCGCTTCGTCAGCCAGCATGACCGGGATCCCGTCGCGGATGGGGTAGGCCAGCTTGTCGACGTGGCAGATGAGTTCGTTGTTGGCGCGGTCGTGTTGCAGCGTGCCCTTGCACAACGGGCAGACGAGGATTTCCAGCAGGCGATTGTCCATGGCGGTAGAGGCTCCGTGGCGGCCGCTCAAAGGGTAGGCGGCGCGCCGGTACTGCGGATGGGGTGGCGTTATTGTGCGCTTGCCTTGAGCGTTGCGCGATCGGCCAGGGCGCGTACGCGCTGGCAGACCTGTTCGACCAGCGCGGGGTCGACCACCGGTGTGGTCGGCACCACCCAGATGCGCGGGTCGTCGAGATGGCCGCATTTTACGGCATCCTTTTCGGTGATCAGGATGACTTCGGCGTGGCTGTCGGTGAACGGGTTGTCGGCGAAATCGTAGTGGTCGGGCAGCGGCAGCGTGCTCGGCTTGAGGCCGGCGGCACGCAGCGAAGCGAAGAAGCGCTCGGGGTTGCCGATGCCGGCCGCGGCCAGCAATTGCCCGCCTTCGACGCGTGCGAACTGGGCCAGCGGGCGGCGCAGCGCCGGGTCGGCCAGGTTGTAGGCGTCCTGCAGCTCGAGGTGCATGCCGAAGACGTCCGGGCGGTCGGGCGTGGCGCGGTAGTTCGGGTCGTTGATGAGCGTGGCGTCACGGCGGCGCGTCATCGGCTCGCGCAGCGGGCCGGCGGGCAGCAGGAAGCCGTTGCCGCCCATGCGCGTGTCGAACACGATGATTTCGATATCGCGGCGCAGGCGATAGTGCTGCAGGCCGTCGTCGCAGACGATCACGTTGCAGCCCGGGTGCGAGGCCAGCAGCGTCTGCGCGCACAGCACGCGATCAGGGAAGACCCACACCGGCAGATCGGTGGCGCGCGCGATGAGCAGCGGTTCATCGCCGACGTCTTCTGCGCGGGAGTGTTCGCGCACAGGGCGCGGATGCTTCAGTTGCGCACCGTAGCCGCGCGAGACGATGCCCGGCCGCAGGCCGGCTTCAGCCAATGCCGACGCCAGCGCAATCACGGCGGGCGTCTTGCCGGCCCCGCCCACCGTCACGTTGCCGATCACCACCACCGGCATCGGCAGCCGCACCGAGCGCAGCACGCCAGTGCGGAACAGCAGCCGGCGCAAGGCGCTCACCCCGCCAAACAGCCACGACAGCGGCCACATCACCCACGCAAACCAGCTGCGTTGCTGCCATTGGCGGGTGACAAAGCTGGCAAGGCGGTGCTGGGCGACGGGCATGCGGCGTGATGGTGGTTTAGAGACAGTCTCTTAGCGGGCGTTGCCGGTTTGCGTGGCGAAGGTCAGGTGCGACAGACCAGCCACCCGCGCGGCTTCCATGACATTCACCACCGCCTGGTGCGCGGCTTGCGCATCGGCGTTGACGATGACGATGGGCTCAGGGCCGCCGGCCTTGCCTGCGGCATTGCGCAGCGCGTCGGCCAGGCTGGTGACATCGCGGGTGTCGAGCACTTGCTTGTCGACAGAGTAGACGCCGTTGGCAGTGACGGACACAACGATCTGGCCCGGGCGCTCGGTGGCTTTTTCAGCCTCGGCGGTGGGCAGGTTGACCTTGAGTTCGGTGTAGCGGGAATACGTGGTCGTGATCATCAGGAAGATGAGGATCACGAGCAGCACGTCGATCAGCGGGATCAGGTTGATCTCCGGCTCTTCGCGGGCACGGCGCGGGCGGAAGCGCATGGCTGTTTCCAGTAGGGCGTTGCCCGGATCAGCCGCGCCGCGGCGGCAGGATCGCGTCGAGGTACGTGGTGGAGAGATGCTCCAGCTCGACCACGTAGTTATCGACCACGCCACGGAAGTAGCGCCAGAAGATCAGTGTCGGGATGGCCACCACCAGGCCCAGCGCGGTGTTGTACAGCGCGACCGAGATGCCGTGCGCCAGCGCTTGCGGGTTCGTGCCCGCGGCGGTCTGGCTGCCAAAGATCTCGATCATGCCGACCACGGTGCCGAACAGGCCCATCAGCGGCGCCACCGAAGCGATCGTGCCGAGCGCGTTCAGATAGCGCTCCAGGCGGTGGGCAACATTCTGGCCGGCTTCTTCCACCACTTCCTTGGCGGCATCGCGCGTGGTGTTCGGATGCAGCACCACGTGGCGCAGCGCAGCGGCCAGCAGCCGGCCCAGCGGCGAGCCCTGTTCCAGCGTGTTCACCACTTCTGGCGTGGCACGGCGCTGATGCGCGACGGCCAGCGCCTCGTCATACACCTTGGGCGGAATGATCTTCTTGCGTTGCAGGGCGACGAAGCGTTCGATGATGAGCGCGAGTGCGAGCACCGAGGCGATCAATAGCGGCCAGATTGGCCAGCCGGCGGCTTGAATGATGGAAAACACTGGACAACCCGTTTTGTCGTTGTAGAAGGAGTGTGATTCTGTTCTGGTTTGCTGCTTGTGCCGTCCGCGTCCCCGAACGCTGTCCGTTGCGGCAAAAACAGGCAGCACTCTAGCGCGTCGGACCTGCCACGGCAACACGATGGCGCAGCATCGCGACAGCCGCAGGCGATGGTCAACGCGCTGTCACGAAAGATGCTGGCCGCGGCAATCCACAGCCGCGCGGGACAGTCTTGTGGACGGGTTGTGGACATTGCCCGAACAAGCAAACTAAGTGCTTGATGCGAAAGGGAGTTCGGTGTCGTGCTTAAAAAATGTGCAAGCGGCATTTCGGAGGCCAATCCATGAACAAACGCCCACGGACCCGATAAAACAGCGAGTAATCCCCACCGCTGCGGGACAGTTGTGTGGATGGGTTGTGGACATTGCCTCAACAAGTACGTTAAGTGCTTGATCCAAAAGGAAGTCCCGCGGGGTGCTTAAAAAAGAGGCAGCCAGGGTTTTGGCGTGGATTTGGAGAAGAACGAGGGCGCGCCTCGAAAAAGCGCAAGGAAATCCACACCGGCACGGGACAGTCCTGTGGACGGGTTGTGGACATTGCCCGGACAAGCACCTTAAGTGACTGATTCAAAAGGGTGTTCGGTGGTGCGCCTAAAAATTGTGCAGTGGGCATTCGCACGAAAAAATGGGGATCCCGGCCGCGATCGTGTGAGAATCGACGGCCGATTTATCCACTGCCCAGGCGTCACATCACGGTTTTCCAGCGCCGCTGTGGATAACTTTGTGAACATCCTTGGGGCGCCTGCGCTAAATGCTTGACGCAGAACGAAATTACTTGCGCTGCTGAAATTTTGACATGGGTGGATTTTTCATAAGAATCAATAGGTTGCGTCAAAATGCAGAGAGCGCGTCACCCGACCGCTGTCAAGCTTGACAAGCAAGTTATGCTGTGGACAGGTAGCCCACCCAGCGTCGGTTGCCTCCCCTATTCAAGGTAGAAGTCGCCCCGAAGCCTCATCGTTTTGCGCTCCTCGCACCACTTATGACCCCGCCGCCGTCTTCCCGCCGCCCATTCTGGATGGATGCCACCGCACCCACGCCCACATCCACACCTGAGGTGTCGGCCGCACCAGCCGCTGCGTCTGCACCGAGTCGGGGCTCGCAGGACGTGCTCACCGTCAGCGACGTCAACCGCCGCATTGCGGGGCTGCTCGAACGCAACTTTCCGCTGGGTTGGGTGCGCGGCGAGATTTCGAACTTCACGCGCGCGGCCAGCGGACATTGGTATTTCTCGCTCAAGGATGCGGGCGCGCAGATTCGCTGCGTGATGTTCAAGGGCCGTAACCAATACGCCGATTTCACCCCGCGCGAAGGCGAGGCCGTCGAGGTGCGTGCGCTGGTCACGCTGTATGAAGCGCGCGGCGAATTGCAATTGAGCGTTGAAGCCATCCGCCGGGCGGGCCTGGGAAATCTGTATGAAGCCTTCCTGCGGCTGAAAGCCGCGCTCGAGGCGCAAGGCTTGTTCGAAGCCGACCGCAAACGGCCCCTGCCGCGGCATCCGCGTGCGATTGGCGTGGTGACGTCGCTGCAGGCGGCGGCCTTGCGCGACGTGCTGACCACGCTGCGCCGGCGCGCTCCGCATGTGCCGGTGGTGGTCTATCCCGTGCCGGTGCAGGGCGCCGGTGCGTCGGAGCGCATCGCCGCCATGCTGGAACGGGTCAATGCCCGGGCAGAGGTCGACGTCATCATTCTGTGCCGGGGCGGGGGCAGTATTGAAGACCTATGGGCCTTCAACGAAGAACCGGTGGCGCGTGCGGTGGCCGCATCGGACATTCCCATTGTGGCGGGCGTCGGACATGAGACGGATGTGACCATCGTCGATTTTGTGGCCGACGTGCGGGCGCCCACGCCGACTGCGGCCGCCGAACTCGTCAGCCCTGATCGTGCTCGCATGCTGCGCGATGTCGGGCGCGACTGGGATGCGCTCTCCGCACAGTTTCGTCGTCAGCTCGATCGCCGCGCGCAGACCGTCGATTGGCTCGCGCGCCGCCTGCGCAGCCCGCAGGCGCAGATGCGCGAACGCCGCACGCAGCTCGCCCATCTGGAAGGCCGCCTGCGCTTTGCCCTGACCGGCCGCGTGCAGCGCGCGGAACACCTGCAGCGTTTGCTGACGATGCGCCTGGCCGCAGCCCGCCCCGACGCCACGCGAGAGCGCACGCGCCTGCAGCAAGCGGAAGCGACGCTGGCACGCGTCATGCGGGACAGGCTGGCTCGCGCGCAGGAGCGTCTGGCACGTCAGCACAGCGGGCTGGAACTGCTGGCGCCGCAGCGCACGCTGGAACGTGGTTATGCGGTGCTGCTCGATGCCAAGGGCCAAGCCATCCGCGATCCGAACGCCTTGCATGCCCGGGCACGGATCGAGGCCCGGCTGGCGCAAGGCAGCGCCGATATCGAAATCGCCCGGGTGCAACCGAAGCTCGAACTGTGACCGGCGCATGACCTTATCGCGGCAATGATCGCGATTCCGCACGCGTTTAGCGGGTATTCCCACTATTTGGCATGCGGTTTGCGCCGGTTTTGCAACTCTCCTACAATCGTCGCTCCCAACCTGTACAACCCACAGAAGGCAAGAACAATGGAACACACGCTCCCCCCGCTGCCGTACGCCCAAGACGCTCTGGCGCCGCACATCTCCAAGGAAACGCTGGAGTTCCACTACGGCAAGCACCACCAGACCTACGTCACGAACCTGAATAACCTGATCAAGGGCACCGAGTTCGAGAACCTGAGCCTCGAAGACATCGTCAAGAAGTCCTCGGGCGGCGTGTTCAACAACGCCGCACAGGTGTGGAACCACACGTTCTACTGGAACGGCCTGAAGCCGCAAGGCGGCGGCGCTCCGACCGGCGCGCTGGCTGACGCCATCAATGCCAAGTGGGGCAGCTTCGACAAGTTCAAGGAAGAGTTCACGAAGACGGCCATCGGCACGTTCGGTTCGGGCTGGGCCTGGCTGGTGAAGAAGGCTGACGGCTCGCTGGATCTGGTGTCGACCTCGAACGCCGCGACGCCGCTGACGACCGACGCGAAGCCGCTGCTGACCTGCGACGTGTGGGAACACGCCTACTACATCGACTACCGCAACGCCCGTCCGAAGTACGTCGAGGCGTTCTGGAACCTGGTCAACTGGGACTTCGTTGCCAAGAACTTCGCCTAAGGCGAATCGCTCCGGCGACCCAAGAAAAAACCTCCGCACCAGCGGAGGTTTTTTTATGCGCGCACGCTGCCGAGCATGTCGTGCAACTCGTGGCTCATCATCGCCAGAAAGACGACCAGGCCGATGTAATACACCGTGTAGGTCAGGCGCGACTCGTTCGAGATGCTGTAATACGCGCGGTTTTCCGGCGCATGTGGGTCGTAGCGCCAAGCCTTCATCAACTGCGGCACGGCCAGCACCGCAATCAGGATCAGGATCGGACTCGGCCGCCAGATGAACAGCGCCACCAGCACCGGCACACCCAGAAACCAGATGCGCGGCGACAGCACCGCCGTGATGCGTCCGCCGTCAAACGGCGAGAGCGGGATCAGGTTGAACAGGTTGAGGAAGCAGCCGGCGTAGGCCAGCGCCAGCAGCAACTGGCTGTCGGTGTAGCGCGCAAGCCCGTAGCACAGCATGGCGCCAACGGTGCCCGCCACGGGGCCTGCGAGGCCGATATGGGCTTCGGTTTCGACGTCCATCGGCTGCTCTTTCAGGTCGATCCACGCCCCCACGAACGGGATGAAGGTGGGCGCCCCAACCGCCAGCCCGCGTTGGCGTGCCGCCATGAAGTGGCCCATCTCGTGAATGAACAGCAGCACCACGAAGCCCACCGCATAGCGCCAGCCGAACACGAAGGCATATGCGGCCACCGACAGCAGCATCGTGCCGCCGGTGGTCAGCAACTTGCCGAACTTCAGCCCGGAAAACAGCAGAATCAGCAGCTTGGCCACGGCTTATGCGCTCGGCTTGCGCTTGAAGAACTTGGCCATGGCCGCGCCAAAGCCCACCACCGCCAGGATCGCCACCTTCGCAAACTTGACCAGGAACGCGGCCATCACGGCAAACAGCCCCAGCTTCTTGGCGGCGATGCCACCCACCAGCGCTGCCAGCCCGTACTCGGCCACCTTGTCGGTCTTCGAGTTGAAATCGGTGTAGCGCTTGCCATCTTTGAAATCGAGATCGGCGAGCAGCTTTTGCACGGCGGGTTTGTCGGCGTCGACATGGTCGCGGCCGGTGATCAGGTTCAGGCTGATATAGCCGTCGCGGCCCAGTGCGTAGGTGTTGTAGTTGACCGCGCCCGGATCGTCGGTCGGCTGGCCTTTGGAGCGCGCAGCCATCGACCAGATGAGGCGGTGTGTGGCGGCGTCATAGTGCGGACGCTCGACCCAGCCCTGGATTTCCAGTGAGGGGATGCCGCGCTTCTCGCGCTCTTCGTTGGCAGCGGCGGTGCCTTCCTTGAGCGATTTGTACAGATCGTCGACGTTCCAGTCGCGGGCGTCGTCATCCTTGATGTAGCCAGAGGCCTCGTACTTGGCGACGACCATCCATTCGTCATCGTCGCTGGTGGGCATGACCAGGCCGAGCATGTCGGGGTTGTTGCTGTTGCCCATGGCGTGCATGAGCTGCCCGGCAGCCGGCTGCGGGATGAAAACCTCGTCCTTGCCGATCTTGAGCGTGGCTTGGTCACGCAGTTCGATCGACGTGGGGCCGACCTTCGCGGCGGCCTTGGCGGCGGCCCAGGCCTGCTTCATTTCCTGTTGCGGATCGGTGGCCTGTTGCGCGTGGGCTGCCGTAGCGCCCATCGCCCCCATCGCACCGAGCACCGCCGCGAAGGCGAGCGCGCCCGCCCAGGCGCGCAGTGCGCCGTGAAACCCCTTTCCCATGGACTTCTCCCGAAGATTTTCTTGTGTGTTGATTGGCTCGATTCTTCTCATGCTTGCGCAGCCGCCAGGCGGTCTGCAAGCTGGGCCGAAGCATAGCGGGAGCAGGGAGTTGAGCTGTTAATGGGCGTTAACGAAGCCGTGAGGACTACGGTTGAAGGCCCATCTGCCGCAGCAGTGTCTGGTTGTCTTCCAGGTGCCAGTTTTCGGCGATCTTGCCGTCGGCAATCCGATACAGGTCGAAGGCCTGGAAGTCGATCGGCTGGTTCTGCCCGTGCGTGCGGCCGAACTCTCCGGTGAAGTGTCCGCGAAAGCGCAGGTGAACCGAAACGCGGTCGCCGGCAACGACCATGTCTTCAATCTCCACGCGCATGTCGGGCACCGCTGTGCGGAACGCCTTGGATGCATCGAGCGGGCCTTGCGCGCCCTGCACGCGGCCAGCGGGCAATGTGCGATCGACAAACGCGGGCGACAGGGCCTGCGTGGCATAGCGCGCATCTCCGGTATGCCAGAAGGTGGCGTAGCGGCGTGCGGCAAGCACGGCGGCTGCAGCCTGCGGCGTGTCGGGCGCGGCGACGTGGTCCGCGCGGATGAGATCAGCATCGGAGGTTGACGCAATGGCTGCGGGTGCCATTGCGAGGGCGGGCAGCGTCAGCACGGCGGCGGCGAGCAGGGCGGGGCGGATAAGCATGGTGGACTCCGTTGGTGGTGAAGCGCTGCACTGTAGATTTCCAATCGCAGACGATAAAGGGCTTGTGAGTCGATCTGGTTTCAATCCAGATTTGATGATCGATCGCCATGCTGGTCGCCCGCACGAACGCAATGCTGCGCACGTGATAGTCGGTATCGCACGCCCGGCGGCGCTCAAATGGTCCGCGCCGCGCCGGGTTTTTCTAGACTGGCCCTTCATCGAACAGACGCATAAAAACAAGGGAGGGGACGGTGGATCTGAGCCACATCCTGTCGCGCACCGAGCGCGGCACGCAGGAGCTGCAAGCGCGCAGTGGGCACGTCACGCATCGGCAGCGGGCGATCCTGCTGCTCGTCAACGGCGAACGCTGCGCGGCGGACATCCTGGCGCAATTGAGCAGCGCCGGCCCCGACATTGAGGACCGCGCCGAAGACCTCGCGCGCCTGATTGCCGACGGCTATGTCGCAAGCCGCGCGCCAACGGTGGCGCCCAAGCTCAAGACGTCGCCCCAGCCGGCGCCTGCCACGCCATTTGCACCGCGCCATGTGCGGCAGGCTTCGATTGCCGACTGGCGCCTTAGCCAGGCCGGCGCGTTCTCGGCTTTGCAGCGCTATCTGGCCGAAGGTCCGGAAGCGCCGATCGACTTCCTCAATGGCTTGGCCGCGCCGCTCTACACCGCGCTAACGACGTGCCGCAGCGAGGCTTCCGCCCACGCCGTCGTCGCGTTTCTGGAAGCGCGCCTGGACGAGGAGGCCTGGCATGTGACGGAGACATCCTAGGTGTAAATACCGAATTCGTGATTAATTCCCGATAAATGGGAATGTCGCGTTGATGTATTGAGAAAATCGTCGCATTCTCCGTCGCAACATCACTCGACGGAGTTTCGCGATGACCGAGCCGGGCCTGGCACCTTCACCAGCACAATCCGCTGCCGCTACCAGCGGTTCGGACCGCGTGCTGATGGTGCTCGCCACCATCGCGCGCCACGGCCGCCCGGTTGCCGCGCGCGAGCTGGTCGAACTGACCGGCCTGCCGCAGAGCACGCTGTACCGTCAGGTCGCGATGCTCAAGCGCTGGGGCTTCGTGCTCGAATCGGCGGGCACCTATGCCCCGGGGCCGATCAGCCTGCAGCTCGCGCTGGGTTTCGACCACGCTTCGCACCTCGTGCAGGAAGCGCGCATCGGCATGGCCAAACTCGTGGCCGAGTCGGGCGAATCGGTGGGGCTGGTCGTGGCCGTCAAGGATCAGGCCGTCTGCCTGGAGATGGTCGAGAGCCAGCAGTCGCTGCGCTGCTCATTCGAGAAGGGGCGCGGCGTGCCGCTGCTGGCCGGCGCCTCTGCCAAGTCATTGCTCGCGTTCATGCCGCCTGCTGCCGCGCGCGCCATCCTCGCCGACTTGCTGGCCGTCGATGCCGACACCCAGGCGCAACTGCAAGCTGAACTCACTGGCATTCGCGCCGCGGGCTATGCGCTGTCCGAAGGCGAGGTCGACCCGGGCGTCTGGGGTGTGAGCGTGCCGGTGTTCCGTCTGCCCGGCCACGCGCTCGGCTCCATTACGTTGATGGCGCCAGCAACGCGCGTGCGTGGCAAGGAGCAACGCCTGATCGACATGACCGTTGCAGCGGCTGCATCCATTTCTGCGCGGCTGCAGGACATCTGAATTTTTGATTTTCCGATTCTTTTTCTCACCCCACATGCATCACACAAGGAGACCACTCATGGGGAATCGTCGTCACTTCATGCATTCGATGATGGCTTGTGCCGTGGCGTTGTCCGCTGCGGCGTCTTTCGCAACTGCCGCGCACGCTGCTGGCGAGCCGCTGCGCGTGGCCACCGACGCCACGTTCGCGCCGATGGAGTTTGTCGAAAACGGCAAGCGCACCGGCTTTGATGTGGACCTGATCGAAGCGCTGGCCCGCACCATGGGCCGTCCGGTCGAGTGGACCGACATCGACTTCAAGGGCCTCGTGCCGGGTCTCATCTCGCGCCGCTTCGACGTAGCCATCTCGGGCATCTACATCACGGAAGAGCGCAAGAAGGTGGTGGACTTCACGGTGCCGTACTACCACGGCGGTCTGGTCGCGCTGGTCAAGCAAGGCAACACGGCCATCAAGACGCCGGCTGACCTGAATGGCAAGAAGGTGAGCGTGCAGGTGGGTACCAAGTCGGTCAACTACCTGCGCGAAAACTACCCGAAGGTCGAGCGCGTGGAGGTCGAGAAGAACAATGAGATGTTCAACCTCGTTGAGATCGGCCGTGCAGATGCCGCCGTCACAGGCCGCCCCGCTGCCGCGTACTACGTGAAGGCGCGCCCCGGTCTGCGCCTGGTTGAGCCGGCGCTTACCACCGAGGAATACGGCATCGCCGTGCGCCGTGACCAGCCCGAGCTGACCAAGGCGTTGAACGCCGCGTTGGAGAAGATCAAGGCCGACGGCACGTACGACCAGATCGTCAAGAAGTGGTTTGGCGCCACTGCCAAGTAACGACCGGACACGCTGATGGAACTGGATTTTTCTCCCGTCTGGGCCGGCTGGCACGACATCCTGCGCGGTACGCTCGTCACCGTTGAGGTGACGGCCGCAGCGCTGGTGCTCGGCTGCGTGCTGGGCCTGCTGATCGGCATCGGGCGGTTGAACCCGCGCCGCCGATTCATCTACGGCATCTGCACGGTGTACGTGACGTTCATCCGTGGCACGCCGCTGCTGGTGCAGCTCTTCCTGTTGTTCTTCGGGCTGCCGCAATTCGACATCCTGCTGCCGGCGTTCGTGTGCGGCGTGCTGGGGTTGGGCGTGTATTCGGGCGCCTATGTGTCGGAAATCGTGCGCGGTGCAATCCAGTCGGTGGATCGCGGGCAGATGGAGGCGGCACGCTCGATCGGCATGTCGTCGGCGCAGTCGATGCGCGCCATCATCCTGCCGCAGGCCGTGGTGCGGATGATCCCGCCGCTGGGCAACGAGTTCATCGCGCTGATCAAGAACTCGGCGCTGGTGTCGCTGCTGACGATCCACGACCTGATGCACGAGGGGCAGAAGATCATCAGCGTGTCGTATCGCTCGCTGGAGGTGTATCTAGCGATTGCGCTGGTGTATCTGGTGCTGACCAGCGCCGCCAGCTATTTGCTGCATCGGCTTGAACGCAACATCCGTGCGGGAGGCATGGTGCAATGAGCGTGACAAATGCGGCTCACCCGCAAACTCTCAAATCCACGCTGGATGTGCCCATGATCCAGATCCGCGGGCTGACCAAATCGTATGGCGATCACACCGTGCTCAAGGGCATCGACTTTGAAGTCGACGCGTCGCAGGTGGTGGTCGTCATCGGCCCCAGCGGCTCGGGCAAGAGCACGTTCCTACGCTGCTGCAACGGGTTGGAGACGGCCGAAGGCGGCACCATCGACATCTGCGGCAAGCGCCTGATCGACAACGGCAAGTTGCTGCCCGAGGGCGAGTTGAACCAACTGCGGCAGCAGGTCGGGATGGTGTTCCAGTCGTTCAACCTGTTCCCGCATCTTTCAGTGCTGCACAACGTCACGGTTGGGCCGCGCATGCTGAGTGGCAAGTCGAAGCAGGAGGCGGAAACCGAAGCGCGCGAGCTGCTGCAGAAAGTGGGCCTGGCGCACAAGGCCGACGCGATGCCTGCCAGCCTCTCGGGCGGTCAGAAGCAGCGCGTGGCCATTGCGCGTGCGCTAGCGATGCGCCCCAAGGTGATGCTGTTCGACGAGCCGACGTCTGCGCTTGACCCGGAACTCGTTGGTGAAGTGCTGCAGGTGATGAAGGTGCTCGCCAAGGAAGGCATGACGATGCTCGTGGTCACGCACGAGATGGGTTTCGCACGTGAAGTGGCCGACGTGGTGGTGGTGATGGACGGCGGCGGCATCGTCGAAGCGGGGCCGCCGTCGGTCATCTTTGGCGAGCCCAAGGAAGCGCGCACGCGTTCATTCCTGCAAGCGGTGCTGACACGCGCATGACGATGACCGAAGCTGCAACGTTCGATGCCTCCATCTGGCAGGGGCGTAACGACACGGGCGAACGCGGCGACGTGACGCGCCTTTTCCAGGTCGTGCAGTCCGCCGATGCGGTGACGTTGTCTGGCGTGCCTGCGCTGGTCGGGTTTGCGTGCGATGCGGGCGTGGTGCGCAACCACGGCCGCGCCGGTGCTGCGCAGGGCCCGCGCGAAATTCGACGTGCGTTGGCTAACGTGCCCGCGCATGGCCTGTCGGTGCTAGCGGACGCGGGCGATGTCACGTGTGACGATGGCGACCTGGAAGGCGCGCAAGCCGAACTCGGCGAAACCGTGTGCGAACTGCTCGATGCCGGCGCGCGGCCGGTCGTGCTCGGCGGCGGCCACGAGGTTGCCTTCGGCACTTATCAGGGCCTGCGCCAGCATTGGCAGAAACAAGGCTGGAGGGGGCGTCTCGCGGTCGTCAACTTCGATGCGCATTTCGACCTGCGCACGAGCCGCCCTGGCAACTCCGGCACGCCGTTCGACCAGATCGCCGAAGACTGCGCCGCACACAGCATCGACCTGACGTATTGCTGCCTGGGTGTGAGCCGCCTGTCGAACACGCCCGCGCTGTTTGACCGCGCCGATGCGCTGCACGCGCATTACGTGGAAGACACCGATGTGCAGGAGCGCCACCTCGATGCGCGCGTGGCCGATCTCGATGCATGGCTGGCAGATGCCGATCACGTCTACCTGACCATCGACATGGATGTGCTGGCCGCTGCCGTGGCGCCCGGCGTGTCCGCGCCCGCGGCGTACGGCATCACGCTGCCGGTGCTCGAGGCCCTGGCGCAGCACGTCTGCGCGACAGGTAAGGTTCGCGTGGCAGACATCGCCGAGACCAACCCCGAGTACGACCAGGACCGTCGCACCGTGCGCGTTGCGGCGCGTCTGGCGTATCACTTGTTGCGCCGTTCATGAAACTGATTCCTGCAGATGCAATGCGCCGTATGCCGTGGAAAAACGGTGGCGGTGTCACGACCGAAATCGCCATCGAGCCCGCTGGCGCTACGCTCGACAATTTCGACTGGCGCGTGAGCACTGCGCAGGTGGACGCGGCAGGGGCGTTCTCGCGCTTTGCCGGTATTGACCGATCGCTTGCAGTGATTGCGGGCGGCCGGCTGACGATGCATCGCGCCGACGCCGAAGCCGTGATGCTGGCGCCCGGCGAAGCCCCCGCGCGCTTTCCCGGCGAAGCGGATGTGCATGCCACGCTTGACGCGCCGCTGTCGGATTTCAACGTGATGACGCGGCGTGACGCCTGGGCACATCACGCCGAGGCGATTGCCCTGGCAGCCGGCGAGCGCCGCTCGCTGCCGCGCTTGCATGGGGGCATGCAATGGCTGGTGTATTGCGTGCACGGCGTGCTGTCGATCGGCGCCGACGACGTACCGCAAGGCGCTGCTGCATGGCTCGATGCAGAGGGCGATCCAGACACGGTTGTCGCGCGTGTCGGTTCGGTCGGTTATCTGGTGGCCTTGTGGCCGGTCGGCTGACGTTGCGCCAGATCAAACGCACCAAAAGAAAAGGGACCCCGTAGGGTCCCTTGCAAGTCTCCCGGTCCGGCACGCATGCCGGGCTCGGCAGAAGACTCTTACTTCTTCTTGTTCACGGCGTCCTTGAAGCCCTTGCCAGCCGTGAACTTCACGGTCTTGGTTGCCGGGATCTTGATGGCTTCGCCGGTGCGCGGGTTGCGGCCCGTGCGTGCTGCGCGCTTGCCCGACGAGAACGAACCGAAGCCAACCAGCGTGATGGTGCCGCCCTTGGCGACGGTCTTCTTGATGTTTTCCAGCGCGGAGTTCAGCGCGCGCTCGGCGGCGGCGTTGCTCAGTTCAGCGTCTTTCGCAATGGCGGCTACGAGTTCGGATTTGGTCGTCATGTCAGTTCCCCACTTCAGGTTTGTTGGACAGCGTTGTACTGCGACCCGTTTTATATCACCGTTGCGAAGGGTTGCACATCCCCTAACTGCAAGGGTTTGCGGGCCGTTGCTTGCACCCGACACTTGCCCCGCCTGGGTTTGCGGGCAGGTATCCGGGAAACACCTGATATCGACGGGGTTTGTTTGCATTTCCGCAAGCGTCCCTCATGCCGAAAACGCACCGAAAGCGCGCAGGCGACGCTGCCGAAAACCGGTTCGGCAGACGCCGTACACTGTGTTTCCGGGCCCGTGCAAACTTCATGGAGAACATCATGTCGAGTTCGCAAATGCTTGTCGGACAAGGCTTCGCGGCCGGCGGCGAAGCGCCGGAGCACCCGCGCGGACCGGCCGTTCTGGTGGCCGGTGCCAACGGGCTGGTGGGCCGCGCGGTGGTGCGTCGTCTGGTTGCGCAGCCCTGGGCGGGCAGCGTGACGGCGCTCGTACGGCGGCGAGCGGCCTTGACAGCCGGGCCGGCGACGCCCGGTCGATTGCGCGAATGCGTGGTCGATTTCGAGCACCTGGATGCGCCCGAAACCCAGTCAGCGTTTGCTGCCGATATCGTCATCTGCGCGCTTGGTACGACGATCCGGCAGGCTGGCTCGCAGGCGGCATTCCGGCGCGTTGATGTCGAGTATCCGGTTGAATTGGCGCGGCGCGCGTTTGCTGCGGGTGCGCACCATTTTTTGCTGGTGAGTGCGTTGGGCGCCGATGCGCGCTCGCGCGTTTTCTACAATCGCTGCAAGGGCGAAGTGGAGGCGGAAATCCTGTCGATCGGCTTTCCGTCCGTGACGGTGGTTCGGCCTTCACTGCTGCTCGGCGCACGCACAGAATTTCGGCTCGGTGAACGTATTGCGCAAGGCCTGTCGTGCGCAATCGGATGGATGGTGCCCAAGACATGGCGACCGATGTCGGCGGAATCGGTGGCGGCAGCGCTTGTCATGACGGCGCGGGTGGATGCGCCGGGTGTGCGTGTGCTGGAAAACGCGGCGTTGCTGGGCGCAAAAGACGAACGGCCGGTGGGTTGATCCACCGGCCGTTTTTCGCTCGTGCTTCGCGGAGGAGCTATTTCAAGCGATTACTTTTCGATCGGCTTGCCTGTGCGATCGTGCATCAGCGACAGCGCCAACACGCTGATGATCGCCGCGGCCATCACGTAGTACGACGGTGCCAGCTTGCTGCCGGAACTGGCAATCAACCACGTCACGATCAGCGGGGCAAAACCACCAAAGATCGTGACCGCCAGGTTGTACGAAATCGACAGGCCGGTAGAGCGCACCGCCGTCGGAAACTGCTCGGCCAGCACGGCAGGCGCCGGGCCTGTGAACGCCGCCAGCAACACACCCAGGATCACCTGCACCTGCAGCAGCGTCTGCACCGTCGGGCTGACGTTGAGCCAGTGGAAGAGGGGATACGCCGCAGCAGCGATGATGAGCGCCACCGTGCCCAGCATGCGCTTGCGCCCGACGCGGTCGGACAGCGTGCCCATGAGCGGGCACAGCACGAAGATGATCGCACCGCAAAGCGCCGTCGACTGGAACGTCGCGCCCAGGGGCAGACCGAGCTGTTGCTTCGCATACGTCGGCATGTAGAACACCAGCGTGTAGGTGCAGACGGTCCAGAGAATCGTCACGCCCAGGCCGCCAAGCACTTCGCGCGGGTGATCGCGCAGCACTTGCGACAGCGGTGCCAGACGCGACTCTTTCGCGGCCTTTGCCTTCTGCGCTTCGAACGCGGGCGGCTCGTGCAGGTGTGAGCGGATGTACATGCCGACCGGCCCGATCAGCAGGCCGAACAGGAACGGAATGCGCCAGCCCCACGCATCGATCTGCTCGGGCGACAGGCCATTCGTGACGATGGCACCCATGGCGGCACCCAGGATGAACGAGATGCCCTGACTCGCCTGCTGCCAGCTTGCGAAGTAGCCGCGCTTTTCGTCCGGCGCATACTCGATCAGGAACGCCGTGGCGCCACCGACTTCACCGCCGGCCGAGAAGCCCTGGATGAGCCGCGCGATCACGATGAGGATGGGTGCACCGATACCGATTTGCGAGTACGTCGGTGCGAGGCCGATGAGGGCCGTGCCGATCGCCATCAGCATGATGGTGAGCGTGAGTGCAGCCTTGCGGCCCACGCGGTCGGCGTACACACCGAGTACGACGGCGCCGACCGGGCGCATGAAGAACCCCACGCCAAACGTGGCGACGGTCAGCATGAACGACGTGAAGTCGTTGCCGGTGGGGAAGAACAGCTTGGCGATGATGACGGCGAAGAAACTGTAGACCGTAAAGTCGAACCATTCGAGGCCGTTGCCGATGGTGGCGGCGATGATGGCCTTGCGTCGGGTGGCCGCAGAGATGGCCGGTGCCGGTGCCCGATCGCCGTGGGTGGGCGCTGCCGTGGCTTGCATGGATGTGTCCTCCAGTGTTTTATGGGCATCGCCTGCCTCGATCTCTCCCCAGCGCGGGCGGCGAAGCGGTCATGGTAAGTGATCCGGCAAGGATTCGCTGCGGCGGCATACGAAGTCCTTGGAATTGAACCAGCCAGACACTGTCGAATGCATATGCACATGCATCCAACGGAGCACATCATGAGCCGCACACCGCAACTTGGTCGTCGTTTAGCCGCCATCCTGCCGGGCGCGGTGGCCGCGTGCGCGGCCGTCTTGCTGGGCGGCTGCGTGGTCGCGCCGTATTACGACGCCTACGGCAACCCGATCGCGCCTGCAGCCGTGGCGCCTGCGCCGGTGGCGATGTATCCGTCGTATCCGTACGATCCTTATTACTACTATGGGCCGGCCTATTACCCGGCGCCCGTCTTCGGCAGCGTGTGGATTGGCGGGGGCGGCTGCTGGGGCTGCCATCGCGGTTGGGG
>NZ_JBGLYZ010000036.1:0-53412 GCF_047304345.1 Ralstonia sp. Ralssp135 | reverse complement strand
GTACGCGTGGTTCTTCAGCGTGATGCCGCCTGAGACCGCATGGCGCGCGTTGTTCCTCGTGGGGATCGTGCCTGCCGTGTTCGTGTTCTTCCTGCGCCGGCTGGTGAAAGAGCCGGAGGTGTTTCAGGAAGCGAAGTCACAAGCCGCCGAGCGCACGAGCTTCTTCGAGATTTTCTCTCCGCGGCTATTGAGCACCACGCTGCGTGCCGCTGTGCTGACCACCGGCGCGCAAGGCGGCTACTACGCCATCACCACGTGGCTGCCGACGTTCCTGAAAACCGAGCGCCATTTGACCGTGCTGGGCACCGGCGGCTATCTGGCCGTGGTGATCATCGGTTCGTACATCGGCTACCTGATCAGCGCGGTGCTGACTGACCGCCTGGGCCGCAAGCGCAATTTCATCCTGTTTGCTGTGGGCTCGATGGTGGTGGCGCTGGCCTACACGCAGCTGGAGGTGACCGACAGCACAATGCTGCTGCTCGGCCTGCCGCTGGGCTTCTTTGCCTCGGGCATCTTTGCCGGCATGGGCGCGTTCCTGACCGAGTTGTTTCCAACGGCGGTGCGCGGCTCGGGCCAGGGCTTTTGCTACAACGTGGGCCGGGCGGTGGGCGCATGCTTTCCGTTCCTGATCGGGCAGGTGAGTGCGCATTCGTCGCTCGGGCATGCCATTGGCATCTTCGCGGCGGGCGCCTATGGGCTGCTCATCGTGGCGGCTCTCACGTTGCCGGAAACGCGCGGCCGAGAACTCGAATCGATTTAACTCCTGTGCTTCCCCCAAAAGTGCACAGCGCGCGGCGTTTGGAAGACGCCGCGCTTTTTTTTGTCAGCAGATAATCAAAACACCCCACTAATGGGTGGGAAAGATTCGGCCGTTTTGTGTTTTCATTCGCGTTGCAATTGCGCATGTTTCGGTTTTAAGACAAGCCGGGCATGAGACGCCGATTTGTCAGCTGATTATTCAAGATCAGGCAATCAACCGGCTGTAACGCAAGTGCCAGTGCGGCTCCGCGCCCTGCGGACAGTTTCAGCAACGCACGCGATCCCGCATCCAATTTTCTTCGCTAGCGCTGGTTATGTCCGGCACCCCCTAAAGAAGGGGTAATCCTAGTCAGCCTTTCTGTTTAAAAAAACGAGGGGTGGCGGCAATGGCGTGTTCATTGAGAAAATTGCGGCCTGCAAGACGCCCGGTTTCCCCGCCCCCACAGTCGCACAAGAACAAGAAGGAGGCACGGAGGAGGCGTCACCCGATTCCCTTCGTCAGTCCTGTGTGCTGTATGCGCGTCTGCGATGCGCATGCCGTGCGTCTTCTATCCGGCTATGAAAATTCTCTCCGTCTTCGGCACACGGCCCGAAGCGATCAAGATGGCGCCGCTCGTCAAGGCACTGGCCGAGCAGTCGGCCATGGAATCCGTCGTTTGCGTGACGGGGCAGCACAAGCAGATGCTGCAGCAGGTGCTGGACCTGTTCGACATCACGCCGCAATACGACCTGGAGCTGATGACGCAGAACCAGACGTTGAACGGACTGAGCGCGCGCCTGCTCACAGCGTTTGATGACGTGCTTGAGACGGTGCGCCCCGACCGCATCCTGGTGCACGGCGACACGACCACCGCGATGATGTCGGCCATGGCGGCGTTCCACCGTCGCATTCCCATCGGCCACGTTGAAGCCGGCCTGCGCACGGGCGACCTGTACCAACCCTGGCCGGAAGAGATGAACCGCCGCACCATCGACGTGTGCGCCGATCTGCTGTTTGCCCCGACCGATTCGTCGCGCCGCAACCTGCAGGCAGAGAACCTGGGCGGGCGCATTCTGGTGACGGGCAATACCGTGATCGACGCGCTGCTGCAGACCACGCAGCGCATCGTGAAGGACGATGCCTTCCGCGCCGAGCTGGATGCGCATTTCCCCTTCCTGAAGGACGACCGCAAGGTGCTGCTGGTGACGGGCCACCGCCGCGAAAACTTCGGCTCAGGGTTCGCCAACATTTGCGAGGCACTGGCCAAGCTGGCGCGCCGCGACGATATCCAGATCGTCTATCCGATCCACCTGAACCCCAACGTGCGCGGGCCCGTGCAGACCGCGCTGGCAGGCCTGCCGAATGTGCACCTGATCGAGCCGCTGGACTACGCCCGCTTCGTGCGCCTGATGCAGCGTGCCCACGTGATCCTGACCGACTCGGGCGGCGTGCAGGAAGAGGCGCCGTCGCTGGGCAAGCCGGTGCTCGTCATGCGCAACGTGACGGAGCGCCCGGAGGCCGTGCAGGCCGGCACCGTACGCCTGGTCGGCACTGAGGTGGACAGCGTCGTGGGAGCCGTCAGCCACCTGTACGACAACAACGACGCATGGCGCGCGTTCTCGCAGCACCTCAACCCCTATGGCGATGGGCTGGCTTCGCAGCGCATCGTGTCCGCCCTGGGCGGCGGCTTCGTCCAGGAATTCCTTGGCGACGCGGACGCACGCGAAGCCGCCTGAGCGGAAACCGAAAAGGCAATCACGATCATGTCCACGCTCGCAATCGATATTCTGCTGGTGCTTGCGTTCTGCATCATCACGCTGCTGGTGGTGTACACCGCGCGTCACTACCTGTTCACGCTGAACCGGCTGTTCGGCCGTCAGCGTCAGCCGTACCTCGACATTGAACAGGGTGTGTGGCCCAGCGTGGTGGTCTGCGTGGCAGCGCACAACGAAGAGCGCGTGATTGCGGATTGCCTCAACGCGCTGCTGCTGGTGGATTACCCGCAGGACAAGCTGACCATCATGCCCGTCAATGACCGCTCGAAGGACCGCACGCGCGAGATCATCGACGAGATTGCAGCGCGCAACCCGGGCCGCTTCCAGCTTTTTCACCGCACGGAAGGCCGGCCCGGCAAGGCGGCTGCGTTGCGCGACGCCACGCAGTTGATCGACGCCGAGATCATGATCGTGTTCGATGCCGACTACCTGCCGGCGCGCGGCCTCATCAAACAGCTCGTGGCGCCGTTCTTTGATCCGGAAGTGGGCGCCATCATGGGCCGCGTGGTGCCGGTGAATGCCGGCGCGAACCTGCTCACGCGCCTGCTCGATCTGGAGCGCTCCGGCGGCTATCAGGTGGACCAGACCGCCCGCATGAACCTGGGCCTGGTACCGCAGTACGGCGGCACCGTGGGCGGCATCCGCCGTCGCGCGCTGGACGATATCGGCGGCTGGAACATCGACACGCTGGCCGAAGACACCGATGTGACGTTCCGCCTGCTGCAGCACGGTTGGAAGACGGTCTACCAGAACCGCTCCGAATGCTACGAAGAGGTGCCCGAAGTCTGGCCCGTGCGGCTCAAGCAGATCAGCCGGTGGTCGCGCGGCCACAACCAGGTGATGGTGCAGAACATCCGCAAGCTGCTCGCCAATGACCGCATCAGCCGGCTGGAACGGCTGGATGGCGCATTGCTGCTGCTGATCTTCGTCATGCCGATGGTGCAGCTGGCCGGCTGGGTGGTGGCCGTCATCCTGTTCTATGCGGCGGCGCAGTCCATCGTCTCGGGCTGGATTCTTCTGGCGGCGCTGCTGTGCTACGGCGGGCTGGGCACGAATGCGGCCTTCTTTGAGATTGCGGCGGCCACCTACCTCGATGGCCATCGCAACCGCATTCGCTTGCTGCCGCTGAACCTGTTCGGTTTCCTGGTCAGCATGATGACGATCGCGCGCGCGGGTGTGACGCAGGTGATCGATGCCGTGAAAAAGCGCGAACTGGTGTGGGACAAGACCGAGCGCTTCCGCACCGAAGCCGCGGGTGTGGTCAACATCATGGCTGGCGAGGTGCCCGTGCGCACCGGCCCGGAGGGCACATGATCGGAAGCGTGCTGCTGCTGAGCGGCGCGGTTGCGGGCCTGCTCGTGCTGCCGTTCCTGCCGGCGTTGTCGGAATGGCTGCGCCCCACCGACTCCGCGCCGCTGCCGATGCGGCGTGACCAGCCGAACAATCTCACCTTCTTTGCCAACAGCTTCCGCCGCCGGCTGCAAGAGCAGTACGGCGTGGATGTTGAAGCCATGCGTGCTGCGGGTGCCGCCTACCAGGTGCCCGTGAGCGCGGAACTGAGCGTGGGGCGCGACCCGCGCGGCCGGCCGTCTGCCGAGCAATCAGGGCTTGTGCGCATGCTGGACAAGGTCAACCACATCGTCGTGTTCCGGGGCAACGCGTGGTTGGGCCCACGCAGCCGCGTGCGTGCCGACTTGTACGTCGAGCAGGATGTCGAGGTGGAGCACGACACCCGCCTGCGTGCCTGCCTGGCTGAAGGCGATATCGAACTGGGCGAAAACGTGGTGGTGCAGCGCTGGGTGCATGGCCGCAATGTGCGGTTGCGGCCTAACGTGCGTGTCGAAGGCCGTGTCACGGCGGAGGACCGCATCGTGATGGCTGCGCCGGCACGCTTCGAGCGTGCGGGTGCCACAGAGGTGATGTTTGGCGACGTGCGCAACGCTGCGCAGCCGGTGGGCATGCCGAAACCCGCAACCGAGCGCCGCGTGCTCGACGGCGATGCCACGCTGTCGGCCGGCGAGGTAACCGATTGCGACTACGTGGTGCGCGGCGACTGCCGTGTCGCGGGCGGCATTGCGCTCGAAGGCAGTATCAAGACGCACGGGCACCTGCGTACGGGCGACGGCGTACGCATCGCCGGTACGCTGTCTGCGCGCAAGAATCTTGAGATCGGTGCGGGGAGTGCGGTACTGGGCCCGCTGATCGGTTTTGAGGACATCGTCCTCGGACCCAACTGCCGTATCGGCCGCCCTGATGCACCGACCACGCTGGTCTGCAACCGCCTGTTCGTCTCGGCTGGCTGCGTCGTGCATGGCGTGATTACCGCGCACGAGTTCGCGCGTGTGGAAGGGTAAGGAGGCTTGCATGGTCACGTTCTGGAGCGCTTGCGTTCGCCGCTGCGGTGCCGTACTGGCGGGCCTCGCCGTGTCGGCTGCTGCTGCGCACGGTGCCACGATGTTTGAAGACTTCACCACGCCCGACGGGGCCATGACCGTATTCGCCCGGGGCAATTACGTCGAGCCCTACGTTGCCATCGAAGCCCTGCTGGTCGCGCACCGCCTAGGTGCCGACGTGCAAGCCCCGGCCGTGGGGCTTGCCAATTGGCTGCTGCCGTATCAACAGGCCAATGGCACGTTCCCACGCCTTTGCCGCAATGGCACAGACGGATGGGCCGCATGTGGCCACGCCGATGCGGACGACTCGCAAGCCGTGTTCTGGTGCCTGCTCGTCAACGAGATCCTGCATGGCCCGCCGCAACTGCTGGCGAGCTGCAGTCTCTCGCTTGTGCACCTGGCCACGCTGTGGGATCCGACGCGCGTGACCTTCCAGGCGTTTGCCGATCGGCCGGAAGCCTACTTTGCCGACAACGTGGAAGTGGCTGGAGCACTGAAACGCCTGCGCGCCGACCCCAAGGCCGCGTTGCACTACACGCTGGAGCTGGCCGCACTGCCATCACACAAGCAGATGATGAGCGGTCTCGCGCATGCTTACGGTTATCAGTTGAACGGCGCGCTGGAGCCCGCACGCGTGAGCCTGCCGCCCACGCCGTATGGCTTTTACCCGACGGCGGTTGCGCCGGTCTATCCGTGGGTGCATGACCTGGAAAGCGGCCCCGCCGCGCAGCGCAAATGGGCAGTGTGGAAGTTCCGCTACGGGCAGACGTGGCTGTCGGGCAAGGCTGACCCGTTCCCGTGGGGCATGATCGCCTGGGCCGCCTACACGCTGGGCGATATGCCGACTGCGCAGAGGTGGCTGCAGGCCGCGCCGCAATGGCGCGCCGCAGGCCGCTGGAACTTGATGGAAGAGGGCGCGCTGATCGGGCTCTCGCATGCACTGGCGATTTCCGAATGAGCACACCTTCCAAGCGCATCAACTGGCGCAAGCACCTGGCCAGCCTGTTGATCCTGATCGCCTTTGCGGCGTGCGCGCTGCTGCTGGCGCGGAACCTCAGCGCCGGGCCCGGCCGCCCGCAGACCGACGACATCGTGCTGGTGGTGCCTGACAACCTCGGGCAAGACAACCGCATCTACGTGCAAGCCTGGGAAGACGCCGCGCTGGAAGAGGGCGTGCGCCTGCGCACCATGTCGGCGTCGGATTTCGTGCGCCACGGGTTGAATGGCGAGCGTGTGTTTGCCGGCGTGATCCTGCCCGACACCGTGCACCGGTCGATGACGACCGCGCTCGTCAACCAGATCAGCCAGTTCGTGCAAGACGGCGGCGCGCTCATGCAGGTGTACGACGCAGGCATCCTCAACGAAAAGGGCTTCTACGAGGACGGCGCCTCGCGCATGTCGACCCTGGCCGGCGTGCCCTATGGCTTCTATTCAACGCTGCGCGAAAAGATGGCCAGCCAGGCCACCGTCTATGGCCAGCCCGAGGCGATGGTCGATCTGCATATTCCGCCGGGGCGCTGGATTGTCTCGCAAGGGCGCGCGGTGCTGTCGGGCTACGGCCACGACATGCTGCAGTATCCGACCCTGCGCACGCATGGCGACTACGCCGGCAAGGTGCTGCTGCGCTCCGAAGACAACTCGATCATCGCGGGCGAGCGCACCGTGGGCAAAGGCCACGTCTTGTTCGTCAACCTGCCGCTGACGTATCTCAAACTGCGTACCGATGGCGTGCTGATGCACGGCTTCCTCAGCTACTTTGCCGGCCACGTGCTGGAACAGCCGCGCCTGTCGCCGGCGCCGCAGGGCGTGGGTGGCCTTGTGCTGAACTGGCACTGCGACGCGCGCATCTGTATTGACGCCACAGACAAGCTGATTGAAGACGGCGTCTTCAAGCGCGGCCCGTTCAGCTTCCACATCACCGCCGGCCCTGACCAGCGCCAGTTTGGCGATGGCTTGGGTGTGAACCTCGCCCACAACCCCGCCTTTGCGGAGGTCGTGCATGGCCTGATGAAGCAAGGGCACGAGGTAGGCAGCCACGGCGGCTGGATTCACGACTGGTTTGGCCTGAACGTGACGGAAGAGAACCAGGCCACCATGGAGACCTATCTGCAGAAGAACGCAGACGCCATCCAGGAGCTGACCGGCAAGCCGCAGACCGAGTATTCCGCCCCCACCGGCAACCAGCCCGAATGGGCGACGCGCTGGCTGGATGAGCACAACGTCAAGGGCTACTACTTCACCGGCAACATCGGCCAGGGGCCGACGCGCACGTATCGCAACGGCCGGCGCGACGCGCACATCTGGTCTTTCCCCGTACAGACGTATGGCCAGTACGCGACTATCGAAGAAGCCGACATGGCGCACATTCCGGAAGCGGAGATCGCAGCCTGGCTGACTTCGCTGGTGAAGTTCACCACGGATTCGGGCGAAATCCGCCTCATCTACTTCCACCCGCCCGGGGCGGTGCGCTACCTGCACGCCATTGACGCGCTGATGGAAGCCGCCGACGCGGAAGAGGCACGCAAGCGCTTCCACTGGCACACCATCACGCAGATGGCCGAGTTTGCCGAGCGGCGTGAGAAGACCGTGTGGCACACGACATCGGAGCGCGGCGACGTGCGCGTGATTGCAGAGAATCCTGAAACACTGAACGACCTGACATGGCTGTTCCCGGCGGATCGTTATGCCGAGCCGCGTGTGGAAACGGGCCAGGCCAGCGTGGTCAGGGAAGGGAACAACTGGCGCGTGGTGGCAGGCGCCGGCACCAAGCTCGCCATTGCTGCCAAGTTGAACACGGGCAGCTAAGCACAAGACAACAAGCAGAAAGGGCCGCCGCCGCGCATCAAAAAAAGGCCGGCGCCCGCTTCAATAACAGACGGGGAAATACCAGCGTGAACCGAACTCCAATCGCGTGGATGGTGGCGGCGGCCATCTGCGGCATGACTGCGCCAGCGGTGTGGGCTCAGGCTGCCGAGCCGGCCGCCGCCCAGGATGCCGCCAAGCCGGCGGAAGACGCGCAACCGACGCAACCGGCGCAACCGACAGAAACTGCACAACCGGCCGGAGCGATGCAACCGGCAGAGCCGGCAACCCAGCAAGAGGCTGCAACCGAACCGGAACAACCGGCTGCACAGGAAGGCGCCACACCGCCGGCAGACGCCACGGCATTGGCCGCAACCCCCGTGCCCACGCCTGGCGCCAACGCGCCCACCGTGCCGCAGCCTGTGCCGGAACCCTACGCACCCGAGCGCGCCGCCATCGAGGCCGTGCTCGACACCGGCCGTATGAGCGACGGCTTTGGCGGTGCCACGGCAGTGGCCTTGCGCGGCATGATGGTCACCTCATATGGCATCTGGCAGGCCGAGCTGGATCGGCAGAGCCGGTTTGGCTTTGCGGGCCAGTACGGCGCACTCTCGCTCACGCGCGATATCTCCGAGGATTACTACTTCCTGGTTGGCGCGGGCACGGGCAACAGCGAGCTGTTCTCGAAGTGGCGTGTGGATGTGGCGGGCTATCGCAAGTTCGGGCCCGACCGCCGCTTCGTGGTGGGCATCGGCGCTTACTACGCGCAGGGCCAGGACAGTGTGCGCAATGACCAGGGGCTGGTGCTCAGTTCGCTGGCGTATTTCCAGTCGGTGGTGCTGGAAGGCGGCCTGCGCTTCAACCGGGCCAATCCCGGCCTGGTGTTCGGCCCGAGCCAATACGTTGCGGCCACGATCGGCAACGACGAAAAGCGCGCGCTCGTGCTGCGCGTGGAGCACGCCCGCGAGGCTTATCAAGTCTTGACCACCGGCACCGAGCGTGCGGACTACAACAGCATGAGCTACGCCATCCAGTGGCGCGAGCGCGTGTCGCGCGATCTGCTGCTGCTCATCGGCGCGCAGTACTACCACAACCCCTTCTACAACCGCACCTACGGTGAAATCGGCTTCCGCTGGAGTTTCCGATGAACGCCAAGCCGATCGAGGAAGCGCCAGCCGACGACTTGCCCACTAGGCGGAGATTGCGCGGGCATGAGCCCAAGCGGGTGATCGGCTATCGCGGCGATCGCATCGTCATGCACCGTGCGATGCGGCGTCTGGCGTTCCCGCTCTCGCGCTGGATCGACGTGCTGGGGATTCCGCTGGCGCTCACCGCCAGCTACTGCGCGCTCTGGCCAACCGTGGCCCGGCTGTGGGAGCGCATCATCGGTTTCTGGAGCGTGGCATTGGAAGGGCAGGTTCGCGTGGCGGCCGTGAAGGCGCTCGTGCCGGGCTTTGGTGCCATTCCGTATCCGCACAGCGACGCCGGTTTGCCCACCGCCGTGCAATGGCTGGTCGGGATGATCGTCACGCTGGCGCTGCTGTTCGGCACCCGCTTCATCGGCGGTCGTGCGTTGCCGCTGGCGTACTGGCTGCGCTTTATTGGCGTGGTGCAGGCCAGCGCCCAGTTCTACTTCTTCATGTGGCCCGCGAGCTTTCCGTATGACGGCGGCGGATCGATCGGCTCGCTCACGCAGGCGTCGGTCGTGGTGGTGCTGATCACGCCATGGCTCTATGCGTTGATCTACAACGTGCTCGACTTTGGCCTGATCCGCAAGCTGGTGCTGTCCGTCATGGGCATGGCGTATCTGACGGTGTTCATTCCGTTTCAATACACGCTGGCATCGGTGGTGCTGCTCAAGGGGTCGATGCTGTGGTACCCGCAGATCTTTCTGCTGTGGGCCGTGTTTCTGCAGTTCGGCACGCTGGTGGGCTTCTATGCGTGGGCGATGAGCTGGAATGCGCGCGGGGCCACGTCAAAGACGTTCGGCGCCTGAGTGCATAGCCCCCCGGTGCGGGGAGCTGCGCTGTTTTTTTATCAATCGTTAATGTTGGCGTGGTCCTCCGCCAATTAAGTGCATGCATGCCGACGCGGCACAGCGCAATTAGCCCGCGTTAAACCAGAATTCAATAAATTTCAGGTTCCAAGTAACGGAACGCTCATCTGTAAAACGCATGCTTCCACTAGCATGCGAGCCATCGCTTGTCGACAACGTATCGGCGGGCATGCCGGGGGGATTCCGGCTGAAGGCAACGAGTCTGCGTAGTTGGCCCGGCCGGTGCAAATCGCATAGCACGATGGGAGCGGGCCCATGAGTTTCACCTCTACCGGCAACGGCAAAGCGCCGTCCGGAAATTCCTTTTTGTCGACGCTGTCCGGCGGCGGATTGTCGTCGGGCATCGGCATGGTTGCGGACGCCGCAGGCATGCTGGGCAACGCGCCGGGGGCCGGTTTGATAGGCGGCGCGGCCCGCGCTGCGCAGTTGGCGCAGACGGGCATGTCATTGCTGGGGCGTACGCCAGCCTCGATTGCCGATGCCATCAACGGCATGCCGGGCGCGAAGTCTCGCCTGACGCAGGACAGCCGCTTCGTGCGCATGGAGTCGCCACTCGGGCCCGACGTACTGCTGGTCAACGCGCTGGTGGTGGACGAGTACGTTAGCCGCCTGCCGGAAATCCATCTCGACCTGCTATCGCACCAGAGCGAAATTGAGATCGACAAGATCGTCGGGCAGCAGGTGTCGGTGTCGCTGGAACCCAAGTCCACCGGCGGCGTGTTCAGCCAGTTGGCGGCCGGGCCGGAGATCGGCCAGCGCTACTTTCAGGGCTACGTTGCATCGTTCGGGCGAGTCGGGCACCCCGGCTCGGTCACTCGCTACGAGATGACGGTGGTGCCGTGGTTCTGGTTTCTCACGCGCTCGACGGACTGCCGCATCTTCCAGAACAAGACGGCGGAAGACATCCTCTCCGAGATCTTTGTCGAGCTCGGCTTTCACGATTTCGAGTTCAACCTGAAGTCGGAGCAGGCGCGGCTCGAATACGTCGTCATGTACCGGGAGTCCTACTACAACTTTTGCGCCCGCCTGTTGGAGCAGGAGGGCATGTTCTGGACGCACCGCTACGAGAAAGACCGGCACGTTCTCGTCATTGGCGACACCAACGACCTGTTCAAGCCGCTGACGCCTGTCGATACGATTTCGTACTACGGCGCCAGCGCCGCCAGCGAGCGCAACGGCATCGACCGGTGGGACGAGGCGTTCAACTTTCGCGTAGGCAAGATCACCTATCGGGATTTCAATTACGACACGCCGTCGTCGCCGCTGATGCACGTGGAAGTGCCGACCACGCTGAAGAACCCGAACATCGGTGGCACCGAGCGCTACGAATACCACTCGCTGTACGACCACAGCGACGACGGCCGCCGGTACGCGCGCTATGCCATGGAGGCAGAAGAGGCGCAGGCGCATCGGTTCAAGGGTGCTGGCTTCGTGCAGGCCATGACCACGGCCGGGCGCTTCCGGCTGACCAATCACCCCGTCTCCGCATACGACGACAAGTCCTTTGTGCTGCTGCACGTACGCCACCACGCCGTGAACGACTACACGAGCCAGGGCGCCGAGCAGCCGTACCGCAACAGCTTTACGTGCCTGCCCGTGGATGTGCCGTTCCGCCCCGAGCGCCGCACACCCAAGCCCTACATGTACGGTACGCAGGCGGCGGTGGTGGTCGGCCCAAAAGGCGAAGAGATCCATACCGACGGCAGCCGCGTCAAGGTGCATTTCTTCTGGGACCGGCGCGGCAAGATGGATGGCTCCGATTCCATCTGGGTGCGCGTGTCGCAGCCGTGGGCCGGCGCCGGTTGGGGCGGCGCGGCTATCCCGCGTATCGGCCAAGAGGTGATCGTTGCTTTTAACGAGGGCGACCCCGACAACCCTGTCATCGTCGGCCGCGTCTTCAACGGCGAGGCCGCCAACCCCTACCACGGCGACAACGGCCAGACCATGGGCATCCGCAGCCAGACGCACAAGGGCGGCGGCTCCAACGAGCTGCGCTTCTCTGACGTCAACGGCGCGCAAGAGGTGTTCATGCACGCGCAGAAAGACATGAACACTGTGGTGCAAGACGCGCAGAGCACGCATGTGGTCAAGGGCGATCGGACGATCCTGGTGTCGACGGGCAACCATGCGACTGAAGTCTCTACCGGCAACATGAGCGAGGCGGTCAAGGGTGACCGCACGACATTGGTGACGCAGGGTGATCACAAGACGCAGGTCGATACCGGCAACATGGAAACCACCGTCGCCAAGGGTGACAAGAAGCTCACCGTTGCCCAGGGCAACTACGAGACGACGGTGTCGGTCGGCGATCAGTCCCACACCGTGACCCAAGGCAACACCACGCAGAAGTCGCCCGCCGGTGTGCACACGATCGAGGCCAAGGAACTGTGGATCAAGGTGGGCGGCGCTGGCGGTACGTCGATCCACATGACAGCCGACGCGATTGAGCTGCACAAGGGCTCGTCCACGATCCGGCTGGATGCGGCCGAGATCAAGATCCAGGCACCCAACACCCATATCAACCCGGATAACGGCTGACATCATGTATCAGATGCAGGAAGGTTCCTTGTCGCTCCCGCCGGACTGGATCGACAAGACGATGAATGTGTTCGTCTCCGCCTCCACCGGCACGGAAGGCGTGAGCTTTGTCATCACGCGCGAGCGTCTGCCATGGGGCATGCAGTTTGGCGAGTACGCCGCCAGTGAGCTGCAAAAGCTCGCCAAGCAGGTGCCCGACTACGAGGCCGTTGGCAGCAGCGAAACCACGGTGTCCGGTCGGGCAGCGTATGCGCACGAATACAAATGGTCGAACAACGGGCGGCCGCTGCAGCAGTTGCTGACGATGGTGGAGCACGGCAAACAGGCGCTGATGCTCACGTTTACCGCCCCGGGCGTGCTGAGCGCCAGCCAGAAAGCGCTGGTTGAGGGGGTCGTGCAGAGCCTGCGCCTCAACGAGCCGGCCTGAGCGCAGCGCAGTCATGGCTGATCAAGATCCAAGCACACCCACTTCTCCGACCGGGCCGAGCGGTACGGCCGAGGAGCGCTTGGCCGCGCTTCAGAGCCTGGAAGACGGCGAGGCGAAGAAGCAGTCGCAGATGAAGTGGGTGGACGGCGCCAACTATGGGATGTTGGGTGCCGACGTCGGCTACGGTGCGTACGCAGCGGGCACGGCCGCCACCGCCGCAGGTGCGACCGGCGCAGCAGCAGCGGGCGCGGCGGCGCTGGCGGCGGTGCCCGCCGTGGTGGCCCTCGGTGGTGCGTGGGTGCTGGGCAAGATCGGCGTGACAGGGGCGATGGCGGAAGGCGCCGAGTGGCTCGGCGACAAGCTTGGCCTCACCATCGGCCGGGGCGACCCGCACCCCGCCTGCGTGGGTGACGACATCGCGCATTCATCAGGCTTCTGGGGCATGGTGGCCGGTCTCGCGATCGGGGTCGCCATCGGTGCCATGGTGGCGGCAACCGTGGCCACGGGCGGGCTCGCCGGCGCAGTGCTGGTGGGGGCCTGCATGGCAGGCGGCTTGAGCATCGGCAGTGCTCTGGCGTCGGCCAGCCAGAGCATGGGCAGCAACTGCGGCAAGATCGCCACGGGTTCAGGCAACGTCACGTTCGAGGGTAAAGCCGCGGCGCGCGTGACGGACATCATCGCCTGCGACAAGCATCCCGGGCCCGAGCCGCTGGTCGAAGGCAGTCTGACCATCACCGTCAACCAACTGCCGATCGTGCGCATCGGCCATTCGAGCCATTGCAGCGGCAAGGTGAACTCCGGCCGCAAAAGCATCCTGATCGACAAGACCACCGGACAGTTCGGGCCGAAAAACCCCGAGCTGACGGCGGGCGAGGAGTTCTTTGCGGGTCTCGTGGGTGGGCTGCTTGGGGCGAAGCTGGGCGGCATGATCGGCGGCAGGGCGCCGGGGGAGCCGAACAAGTCGGCCGAACGTGATGGCGTCAAAGACGAAACCGCCACCAACTGCAAAGACCCGATCGACGTGGCGACCGGCGAGATGGTGGAGATCCGCACAGACGTGTCGATTCCCGGTGTTCTGCCTCTCGTGCTCACGCGCCGCTACCGCACGCGTTCGGATGACGAGGGCCTGCTCGGTCCAAAGTGGTCAACGAACTGGTCGCAGCGCTTGCGGTTGGATGAAGGTCGCCTCGTTCGCTTCTTCGATGGCGGTGGGCTCACGATCACCTTTGAGGCACCCGATGCCGATCTCAACGGCATCAACCTGCGCGAATCACGTTATCGCCTGGAGGGCACGCGAGCCGCACCTCGCGTGCTTGACGATGAAACGCGCCATATCCTGTGGTTTGCGCCATTGGTCGACGGCGCCGTATCGCGCATCGAGCGTATCGAGGACTGGAGCGGCAATGCCATCGCGTTCGAGTACGACTCGCATGGCCGGCTGACAGGGCTGCGACACACGACCGGTTGCGCGCTCGTGTTGACGTATCCGGGCGCGCTGCGGACTGTGTCCAGCATTACCTTGCTCGAAGAGTCGGGCGAGACACGACGTTTGGCCGACTACGTGTATGAAGGCGGGATGCTCGCGCAGGTATCGAGCTTTCAGCATGGCCAGTTCTACTACTCCTACGACGCGCACGGCTGGATGACGAGCTGGCGCGACGCCGACCAGACAGAGGTTCGCTACGCCTACGACGGCTTCGGCCGCGTGGTCGAGACCGGCACGCGCGAGGGTTACCACACCGGCCGCTTCGTCTATGAGGACGGCGTCACGCGTGTGCTCGATGTCGATGGTGAATGGCTCTACGCCCACAACGCCGAAGGACTGGTCACACGCGAGGTGAACCCGCTTGGACATGTGATTCAACGCGAGTGGCAACTCGGCCGATTGGTGTCGCAAACCGACCCGCTCGGGCGGCGCACCGATTTTGGGTACGACGCACAGGGCCGGCTGGCCAGCATGGGCGATCCCACCGGCGGCGCCACGCTGTTCAAGTACGACGCACAGCGTCGCCTTGCGGCTGTGGTGCAGCCGAACGGTGATCGCGTGGCAATGGAGTATGACGACAAGCATCGGCTGATCGCACGCACCGAACCCGATGGGCAGGTCAAACGCTATCGGTACGGTGAACGGGGCGAGCTTCTGCGGGCGGTCGAGGCCGAGCAGGAAACCCGCTTCGACTACGACGCACAGCTTCGGCTCATCAGCACGCGGTTCCCGAACGGCGCGAAGCACGGCTCGCGCTTTGACGTGCTTGGCCGCCTGCTGGAAGAAGTTGATGCGAAGGGCAACGTGACCCGTCACGATTACGCCGCCGGCCTGGACAACCCGCGCGGCGGCCGGGCGCAGACCACGCTGCCGGACGGCAGCACGCATCGCACCGCCTACAACGCCGAGGGGCTGGCGGTGGCGAGCACCGATCCGCTGGGGCGCATCACGCGCCATACCTACGGTCCGTTCGATCTGCTGACAAGCACGATTGACGCCGCAGGTCACATCACCCGCTTTGAATACGACCATGCGACGCGGCCGGCACGGATCGTCAACGCGCGCGGTGAGGTGTGGGAGTTCCGCTATGACGCGGCCGGGCGGCTTGTCACCGAGATCGACTGGGGTGGTCGAGTCTCGCACTATGAGCGAGACGTAGCTGGGCGCGTGGTCAAGAAGACGTGGCCGGACGGCGGTGTCTGGCTCTATCGCTATGACGCGGGGGATCACCCTGTGGCCATCGACGCGGGCGATGTCAAACTCGTCTATCGGTACGACGCCGCCGGGCGCATGACAGCTGCGGCCGTGCAAGGCGAGTCCACGCACATCATCCGCTTTCGCTACGACGGCAAGGGCCGCTTGATCGAAGAGGATCAGCACGGCCAGCGCGTTGAGCATGCCTACGATGCGCGGGGTCGACGCGATGCGCGCAAGACGGCGCATCGTGAGACACGCTATGAGTACGATGCGCTTGGCGCGCTCACGCAGGTTGGCGGCATGCGCATCCAGCGGGATCTGCTCGGAAACGAAACAGGTCGTCAGGCCGGTGAGTTTGTTTTGCAGCGACAGTACGACGCCGTAGGCCGCCTGCAGCGCCAGACAGTCGGCCCCCGTACCGCCTTCGACGCGCTGCCGGTCAACCCCGTTGAAGCGCTGCAGCAACTGACGCGTCAACATTTCCGTTACGACGCTGCCGGGCAACTCGCGCAGATCGATACCGACGCAGACAGCTTCGCGTATGCGCACGACGTACGCGGACAAGTCACTTCCGTCGACAGCGTTCGCCAGCCCGCTGAGCACTATGCCTACGATGTGTCCGGGAACATTGCCGCGCATGGCCGCCCCGGGCCGGTTGATCGGCACGGCTACCTGGCTGGTGGCTTGCCCGTTCAGGCGGGGCATGTCCACTACCGCTACGACGCTCGCGGGCGGGTCATCGAAAAGACCATCGAGGAGCCGGGCGCTCAACCCCGGACATGGCGTTACACCTGGGATGGCCTGAACCGCCTGGTCGGATTGCACACCCCCGCCAACGAAACCTGGACGTACCGCTACGACGCCTTCGGCAGGCGTGTTGAAAAAAGGCATGTCGGGACAGGCAGCGCGGTGCGCTTCTTGTGGGATGGCTACACGCTGGCCGAACAGTGGGAAAGCGGTCGCGATGGGAGCATGGGCGTTGCCACGACCTGGCATTTCGAGCCCGAAAGCTTCGCACCGTTGGCCCAGGAACGTGGCGACCAGATGTACGCCATCTTCTGCGCACCCACTGGCCTACCGCTGGAGATATACCGGGACTCGGGTGAGAAAGTCTGGTCTGCCCGCTACAACCTGTGGGGCAAGCGCATCAGCGAAGAGGCGCATGCGGCAGAACCCGCCCCAGACACCAGCCTGCGTTTTGCGGGGCAATGGGCAGACGAAGAATCCGGCCTGCACTACAACCTCAACCGCTACTACGACCCCGACAGCGGCTGCTATCTCAGCATTGACCCGATTGCCATCCGGGGCGGGCACCGTACGCAGGGCTATGTGCAGAACCCGTTGCGGGAGGTGGATCCACTTGGGCTGGCGGTTTGTCCGGAGCGGTACGACCGATATAAGCAATTGCGTGCGGAGGGGTACTCGGCGGCAGATGCTGCGAAGTTGTCCAAGACGGCAGAAGACGGCACCTTGCCTGAGGTGCCGGGGACCCGAGAAAGCGCCGGTGGTAACACAACCGGCGGCCGGAAATATGGTCCGAAAGAAGGCGAGTCGGAACCCGATTGGGGTGGGCTGGTACGTGGTTACGAGGGCGATCCTCCGGCTGACATGGTCAACCCGCATGGACACCATGCAGTGTTCAAGAAGGGGCGCGGCGTGAAGATGCGAGAGTATCTGGACGAGAGCAAAGACGTCCTCGAAAACTACGATATCGATTGGTACAGAGGACAGGAAAATTTGGGATGGGCGCCAAATAAGAACCACAGCACCGCCGCTGCTAAAGCTGTTCGGGATGCGTTGGTGGAGGCGCACCAAACCGTGGGAACGAGGGAGGCGGTTGTAGATGCGTTGGCCAAGCTAAAAGAGCATTTCAGGAATGATACGATTGGAACCCTTTTCGATTAACGGGGATTGACATGGATTTCGACGATCTTCGCTCGAAGATTGAGCAGGCTGCCTCAGAAGCTTTTCTCGCAGTAAGAAGAAAGTTTCCTAGCCAGATTTTTTGCGGCTATGCCCTGTATTCAGATCCGGATGCGGTGACGGTCGCACCTGCCGTGAATTCGGTTGGTCACCTGCAAAAGATGATTGGCGATGACCCGGGGGACGCCGTCTATTACCGGTGGAGTCCCGGTGAGTGGGATCACGAGTTCGAAGGTGCGGAGTACTTCAAGGATATCTCCATCCTTTTGAATAACGAGGCCAAAAAGCTGGATTCGGAAGCCAAGCGCGAAGCATTCCGAGAGCGTGTCTACGAATCCTGTGTTGCAGTGCTCGAATCCATGAAATCGAAGGGTTTTTTCTCCGATATGGATGAAACAGGGGTGTTGGTTTTCACCATATCCGATGGCGAAAGTGATTTGGAAAGCGACTGGATCGCTCGCTTGAACCGGCGTGAACTCGCTGAGGAATTCCGGAATTGGATTGTTTCCCTGGGGTGATATGCCGGAGCTACCGGAAGCGATTCATCAGCAAATCGTCGCGCTGTGCGCCCAGGGCGACGAACTGGTAGAGCAGGGGAACCTCGACGCCGCCAAACAGCAATACACCGCCGCACTGCGCCTGCTGCCCGACAACCCGCTCGACTGGGAAGCCGCCACGTAGATTTACGTCGCCATTGGCGACGTCCACTTCCGCACGAACAATTTCGACAAGGCGTTCAAGTGCGTCTACAACGCCGTGCAGTGTCCCAAGGGCTTGGGCAATCCGTACATCCATCTTCGCCTCGGCTAGCTTTACTACGAGCAAGGCAACTTCGATAAGGCGGCTGATGAACTGACCCGCGCCTATATGGGCGGCGGCTTGGACATCTTTCTCGACGGCAATCCAAAGTCACTCGAATTCCGCTCAGCTAGTGCAACCCACGTGGCTCGAACATGTCTGGCGGCACGCCGGAGCATCGCCCTCAAACTGCCGATCACGGGCGTTGATGGCTGGAACGTGACCCTCCGACCCTCGCGGTCGAACCTCCACGGGCCACACGCGAGCCTCGAACAGTCGCCTTCCGCAGTCGGAGGTCGAAATTTCCGAGCTCTGACAGCCGGCTTCCAGCCTTGGACCGTCGCGCATGAGCCTCAGAGGGCCAACATCGACGGTTTGAGGGCGACGGTCGGGTCTCGGAGGTCCGATGTATCGGATGTTTTTGGCCCGCGTTCGGGCCTCCGAGGGCCGTGCGCCACTGTTTGATGGTCGAGCGCCGCTCTCGGACTGTCGCAATCGAATGTTTGGGATCGACACGCGCACCGAAAACTGCGGCGCTCCGCCGTCTACGGGGCAACGGCGGTGGGTTAAGGGTCAGGTCTGCTTCGACAAGGTTCGATCGCCGCTCGCTGGGAATCGAAATGGGCAATATGCGCACCGCTGTTGAAGTCCCGAGCCTCGTGCATGGAATCGGGACGCGGAAGAAGCGTTCGCCGCCGCAATCGGCGCAGTTCACTGCAAAACGGCAAAAAAAAACGCGGCCGAAGCCGCGCAGATCTCGCTTTCCAGAGAGAGAGGAGAGAAATTCTTACTGCTGCGCCACCGTTGCCGGGTTGGCCGCGTTGGCCGGTGGCAGATCGCCCCAGCCACCGCCCAGCGCCTTGATGAGCCCCACCGTGGAGTTCATGCGGCTGCCGGCCAGTTGCACGCCGATACGTTCGGCGGACAGCATGTTGCGCTCGGCATCGATCACGTCCAGGTAATTGACCGACCCCGCGTTGTAGCGCGTGCGCGAAAGTTGCGCGGCGCGCGTGGAAGCGCGTACGGCATCGTCCTGTGCCTTGGATTGATCGGCCAGCAGACGCAGTTCCGACAGGTTGTCTTCGACCTCGCGGAAGGCGACGAGCACGCTTTCGCGGTAGTTGGCAACGTTCTCTTCGTACGCGGCACGCGCCTGCTTCACGCCGGCGCTGCGGGCGCCACCGTCAAAGATCGGCAGCGACAGCGCGGTGCCCACCAGCGGGCCGAGAATCCACGTACGGCTGCCCCACTTGAGCAGGTCGCCGATGTCGTGTGACTCGTAGCCGAAGCCACCCGTGAGCTGCAGTTGCGGGAAGAACGCCGCACGCGCCACGCCGATGCGTGCGTTGGCCGCCGCCATCGAGCGTTCGGCGGCAGCCACGTCGGGGCGGCGTTCCAGCAGGGCGGAAGGCAGCCCGGCCGGTACGCGCACGTCGGCCGATTGCAGCGGGTCGGTGCCCATCGTGAAATCAGCCGGTGCCTTGCCCAGCAGCGTTGCCAGTGCATGCTCCAGCACCGCGCGGCGCCGCTGTACGCCGATGCGGTCGGAGCGTGCCGTTGCCAGTTCGGCATCGGCGCGGGCAACGTCCAGCTCGCCAATGTCGCCCGTGTTGAAGCGGCGCTGCACCAGCTTGAGCGCCTCTTCACGGCCGACCAGCGTGCGGGACAGCAAGGCCTCTTCCGCATCCAGCGTGCGCAGGCTGAAGTACGTCTGCGCCACGTCGGCCTGCAATGACAGGCGAGCGGCACGGTACAGCGCTTCGACACGCTCGGCATCGGCGCCGGCGGCATCGATGTTGTTGCGCACGCGGCCGAACAGGTCGACCTCATACGCCACGGTGGATTGCGCACGCCAGTACGTCTGCGGCTGCACGGGCGCGCCAACTGGCAAGCCCGCCGATGCTGCCGAAGCCCGCTGGCGCGTCGGGCCGAAGCCCGCATCCAGTTCCGGGAACAGCGATGCACGGTTGGCCTGCACGAAGGCACGCGCCTGGTTCACACGCGCGGCTGCGGCAGCCAGCGTGGGGCTGGCTTCAGCGGCCTGCGCTTCGAGCTTGTCGAGCGTCGGGTCGTTGAAGATCTTCCACCACGCGCCGTCGGCGGGCAGGGCGGGCTCGGCGGTCTTCCACTTGCCTTGCTCACCTGCGGCCAACGGTGCGTCCGCCGGTTGTGCCGGTTGTGCGGCTTCCTTGAAGGCGTTGGGTGTGCCAACGTCCGGCTTCTCGTAGGTCGGGGCGAGCGAGCAGGCCGCGAGGAACAGCGCGGCGGCCAGCGCCAGCGGGGTCCAGCGGCCCGGCCGCATGGCCGGACCTGTTTGTTGTTGTATAGACGCGTTCATAGCGATGTCTTGATGAGTGTTGACCTTAGTGCTGGGCCGAGGGCACGGGCAGCGCGCCGTCCAGGTCCAGATCGCGGTCGGGTGCATCTTCAGAGCGCTGGCCGCGGCGTGCCGCCAGCGTGCGCAGCAGCACGTAGAACACCGGGGTGAGGAACAGGCCGAACAGCGTCACACCCAGCATCCCCGCGAACACGGCCACGCCCATGGCATGGCGCATTTCCGCGCCGGCGCCGGTCGACACCACCAGGGGCACCACGCCCATGATGAAAGCGATCGACGTCATCAGGATCGGGCGCAGACGCAGCCGGCAGGCCTCGATGGCGGCTTGCACGATGGTGCGACCTTGCAGCTCAAGCTCGCGCGCAAACTCCACGATCAGGATCGCGTTCTTGCACGCCAGCCCCACCAGCACCACCAGACCGATCTGCGTGAAGATGTTGTTGTCTCCATGCGAGAGCCAGACGCCCAGCATGGCGGCAAACAAGCTCATCGGCACGATCAGGATCACGGCCAGCGGCAGCGTCAGGCTTTCGTACTGGGCAGCCAGCACCAGGAACACCAGCAGCACGCAGATTGGGAAGATCCACACGGCCGAGTTGCCGGCCAGGATCTGCTGATACGTCAGATCCGTCCACTCGAAGCGCACACCCTTGGGCAGAGTTTCATGCGCAATGCGTTCCACAGCCGCCTGCGCCTGGCCAGACGAGAAGCCCGGCGCGGGGCCTCCGTTGATGTCGGCAGCGGTGTAGCCGTTGTAGCGCACCACCATGTCGGGGCCGAAGCCTTGCGAGACGCGCAGCAGCGATGACAGCGGAACCATGTCGCCAGCGGCGTTGCGCGTCTTCAGCTGCAGGATGTCTTCTGCATGGGCGCGGAACGGCGCGTCTGCCTGCACCTTCACCTGATACGTGCGGCCGAAGCGGTTGAAGTCGTTCACGTACAGCGAGCCCAGGTACACCTGCATGGTGTCGAACACATCGGTCACCGGTACGCCAAGCTGCTTGGCCTTCACGCGGTCCAGGTCTGCGTTCAACTGCGGCACGTTGATCTGGTAGCTCGAGAACGACGGGCCCAGCTCAGGCGTCTTGCGTGCCTTGGCCATGAAGGCCTGCGTGGCGGCAAAGAGCTGCTCGTAGCCGACCGAACCACGGTCTTCCAGTTGCAGCTTGAAGCCACCCACCGTACCGAGGCCTTGCACGGGCGGCGGCGGGAACACCGCAATGAAGGCGTCCTTGATGGCGCCGTATTGCTGGTTCAGCTGCCCTGCGATTGCCCCGCCCGACAGGTTGGGAGCCTTGCGCTCGTCAAACGGCTTGAGCGTGACGAACACAATGCCGGCGCTCGGGCTGTTGGTGAAGCCGTTGATCGACAGGCCCGGGAACGCCACGGCGCTTTCCACGCCGGGGTGCTTGAGGGCGATGTCCGACATGCGGCGGATGACGTCTTCCGTGCGGTCCAGCGATGCACCGTCCGGCAGTTGCGCGAAGCTCACCAGGTACTGCTTGTCCTGCATCGGCACGAAGCCGCCCGGCACCTTGTTGAACAGCAGCGCAGTCGCACCGATCAAGGCCAGGTAGATACCGAGCATCACTGCCTTGCGGCCGATCACGCGCGACGTGCTGCGGCCATACGATTCCGATGCGGCACCAAACACGCGGTTGAACGGACGGAAGATCCAGCCCAGGCCCTTGTCCATCGTGCGCGCCAGCCAGTCCTTCGGCGCGTCATGGCTCTTGAGCAGCAGGGCGGCCAGCGCCGGCGACAGCGTGAGCGAGTTGAAGGCCGAGATGACGGTCGAGATGGAGATCGTCAGCGCGAACTGCTTGTAGAACTGACCGGTCAGGCCCGTCATGAAGGCCAGCGGCACGAACACGGCAATCAGCGTCAGGGCAATGGCGATGATCGGGCCGCTCACCTCGCGCATGGCCTTGTAGGTGGCCTCGCGTGGCGATAACCCTTCGGCGATGTTCCGCTCGACGTTTTCCACCACCACGATGGCATCGTCCACCACAATCCCGATCGCCAGCACCAGCCCGAACAGCGACAGCGCGTTGATCGAGAAGCCGAACATCAGCATCAGGCCAAACGTACCGATGATGGACACCGGCACCGCCAGCAGCGGAATGATCGACGCACGCCACGTCTGCAGGAACAGGATCACCACGAGCACCACAAGCGCCACCGCTTCCAGCAGCGTGTGCGTGACGGCTTCGATACTCGATCGGACGAACTGCGTCGGGTCATAGACGATGCGGTAGTCGACGCCTTCGGGAAAGTCTTCCTTCAGCTCGGCCATCGTCTTGCGCACGTCATCCGAAATCTGCAGCGCGTTGGAACCCGGCGCCTGGAAGATCGGAATGGCCACCGCCTGCTTGTTGTCCAGCAGCGAACGCAGGCCGTATTCCGATGCGGCCAGCTCGATGCGGGCCACGTCACGCAGGGTCGTGACGGCGCCATCGGGCGAGCTCTTGAGGATGATGTCGCCGAATTCCTGCTCGGTCTTCAGCCGGCCTTGCGCGTTGACGGACAGTTGCAGATCCGTGCCCGGCACCGAGGGCGATCCGCCGATCACGCCAGCCGCCACCTGCACGTTCTGGTCGCGAATGGCCTTGACCACTTCGTTGGCCGTCAGGCCGCGCTCGGCCACCTTGTTCGGGTCGAGCCACACGCGCATCGAGTAGTCGCCCGAGCCGAAGAGCTGCACCTGGCCGACGCCGCTGATACGCGCCAAACGATCCTTGACGTTGAGCACTGCGTAGTTGCGCAGGTACGTCATGTCGTAGCGGTCGTTGGGTGACAGCAAGTGCACCACCATCGTCAGGTCGGGGCTGCTCTTGACGGTGGTGACGCCCAGGCGTTGCACCACGTCGGGCAGACGCGGCAGCGCCTGCGACACGCGGTTCTGCACGAGCTGCTGCGCCTTGTCAGGGTCGGTGCCCAGCTTGAAGGTGACCGTCGTGGTCAGGTTGCCGTCGCTGTTGGCTTGCGATTGCATGTAGAGCATGTTCTCGACGCCGTTGATCTGCTCTTCGAGCGGCGAGGCGACGGTCTCGGCAATCACCTTCGGGTTGGCGCCCGGGAACTGCGCGCGCACCACCACCGAAGGCGGCACGACCTCGGGGTACTCCGAGATCGGCAATCGCCAGATCGAGATGATCCCGACCAGCAGGATCAGCGTGGATAGCACGCCCGCAAAGATCGGGCGGTCCACGAAAAATTTAGAGAAGTTCATGGCTGTGAGCGATGAGTTTCGGTCGCAATCCGGCGCAATCAGGCGCGGTCGGCCGGAAGGCGTTGGGCGTTGGCTGCGGTCTTGGCGTTGGCGGGCTTGGTTTCGGCGTTGGCGGCGGGCGCAGCGGGCGCGGCGGGTGTTTGGGCTTTGGCTTCGGCGGGCGCGGCCGGGGCTTCCGGCTGTGCACCCGGCAACACCACACGCTTGGTGACCAGGCTATCCATGGTCACCGTGTTGGGTGCCACGGCGTCGCCCGGGCGCACGCGCTGGATGCCGTTCACGACGATGCGGTCACCCGCCTTCAGGCCCGACTTCACCACGCGCAGGCCGTCGATGGAGGCGCCTAGCACAACCGGGCGATAGCTCGTCTTGTTGGCGGCATCCACCACCAGGACGAACTTCTTGTCCTGGTCCGTGCCGATGGCCTTGTCGCTAATGAGGATGGCGTCGTGCGGTGCGCCGGTGCTCATGCGCACGCGGGCGTAGAGCCCGGGCGTGAGGCGGCCGTCGGCGTTGTCCAGCGTGGCGCGCACGCGGATGGTGCCCGAGCGCACGTCCAGCCGGTTGTCGACGGACTGGATTACGCCTTCGCGCGTGTAGCCGTCTTCATTGGCCAGCCCGATGTAGACCGGTGTCTTCGCGCCCTGGGCCGCCTTGGCGGAGTAGCGCAGATAGCTTTGCTCATCCGCATCGAACGCCACGTACATCGGCGAGACCGACACCAGCGTCGTCAATACCGGGGCAGCGCCGCCGGCGGAAACGACGTTGCCGACCGTAATCTCCGCGCGCGACACGCGGCCCGCGACCGGCGCCACGATGTGCGTGTACTCCAGGTTCAGCTTGGCGGCGTCCAGCGCGGCGGCGGCGCCTTGCAGGTTGGCCTGTGCCTCGCGTGCGGCGTTTTCCTTCTCTTCAAACTCGCGGCGCGCGATGGCGTTGTCGGCCACCAGCTTTCGTGCACGGTCCAGCTCCGACGTCGTGTAGGCCACGCGCGATTTGGCGGCCGTCAGCGCGGCTTGCGTGCGGGCAACTTCGGCAGCGTAGGGGCGCGGGTCGATGGTGAACAGCGCGTCGCCCTTCTTGACGATGCTGCCGTCCTTGAAGTGGACGGCGGTCACGGTGCCGCTCACCAACGGGCGGACTTCAACGCGTTGAACGGCTTCAATGCGGCCGGAAAACTCGTCCCATTCGGCCACGTTCTTTGCCAGGACCGGTGCCACATCCACCGGCGTGGCAGAGGGGGCGGCTGCCGGCTGCTGCGATGCGCCGGCGCTGGAGACCAGACCGTAGGTGCCCACAGCTGCAACGCCGAGCACGGCGGCAACCGAAATGGCGAGTGTGCGTTTGGACAGGCTCATGATGACTCTCTCGATTTTGTTGGGTAAGCAAAGAGAAAAAGACTGGATAAAAGCGCTTTGGCCGCAGCGTAGAAACACGCGGGCGGCCTCGCACTCCGTTTCTTGTTGTATGGGTTCAGCCAGGCGTCTCCGCGGTCGGGTCAATGGAGGTGTGATCCTTTCGATCCGCACGTGCGCGGCGTTTGCGTGGCGCAGCCGCTTGCCGCGTCATCCCGAGGTGCCAGCGCAGGAAGCACGTCATCTCGTCTTGCGTCACTGCGCTCATGGCAATCGAGTCATGGCAGGCCTCGTTCACGCGCACGACCTGCGTGACGACGCCCGCTTCAATGAGGCACGCGGCATAGCGCTCGGCTTCGGTGCGCAGAAGGTCTTGCGGCGCGGTCAGCAGCAGGGCGGGGGGCAGGCCCTGCAGGCGGCGCGATTCGACCGGTGCGGCGTATGGGTGCACGCGCTCGGTCGGGCGGGGCAGGTATTGGCGGTAGCAATCGGCGCAGACCTCGGCCGAGTTGTCGGCGTTGGCCAGATGGTCTGGGCGCACACGGGCCATGGTCGGATCGAGCATCGGCGCGATCAGGACCTGGGCGCGCAGGTTCGGGCCGCCACGGTCGCGCGCAATCATCGTCAGCGCGGCAGACAGGTTGCCGCCGGCGTCATGCCCGGCCACTGCGATGCGGCGACGGTCAATGCCCCATGCCTCGGCATGGTCGGCCATGCAGCACAGTGCGGCGTACACGTCTTCGGGCGCGGCGGGAAAGGGCGCGGCCGGCGCAAGCGAATAGCCGACCGTAACCACCACCGCCGGCAATGTGGCGGCCAGGAGGCGCGCCGGTGCATCGGCATCGTCAATCGAGCCGCGCACGAAACCACCGCCATGCAGGTACAGCACCCCGGGGCGGCGCAACGGCGCGGCGGCATCGTCGGCGTGCATTTCAGGGCGGAACACGCGCAGGCGGATGCGGCTGGCGTAACCCTGCGTCCAATAGTCTTCGGACGTGACCTCGCGCGGCAGCGGCCCCGCGCCAGCCGTTTCATCGCATGCAGAAGCTTGCTTAGGCAGCGTGGATGCTGCGCCGCGCAAATTGTTATTCAGTGCAACATTTGTGGGGGCGGGCGTTGCGTACGGTCGCGCTGGACGAACAGCGGCTGAAGCCGCATCGCCGGTCAGCGTGCGATCCGAAACAACGAGGCGCGGTGGAGAAGAACCCATGATGTCAGGCGGGGCTTACCTTTGCGGATAACCCGGATATCGATGGGCTGAATGATGGTGATTAGACGAACGCGGATAAATGCCTATAATCGGACATCACTATTAGTTGCAGCCGAACAATCAAAATTTACGGTTGTGCTACAAAGTGTTCTTGCTCGAGGCCGATCTTGTTGCACTGCGAAAACCCGTAGTCGCCGCCTTCCTGATCGCGCCTCATGCTCAGAGCGCGTGCGTGTTCTCGAGCATGAGCAGACCCCTTGATTCCACAGGTCCGGCGCATTGCCCGTTTGATTCCGGCAGTGCGCCCGCCCCGTGGAGTCCGTCCCTAAGGAGCCGCAGATGGATCGCTTGCAGGCCATGCAGGTTTTCACGCGTGTCGTGGAGGCCAGCAGTTTCACCAAGGCTGCCGACAGCCTTCAGTTACCCCGCGCCACGGTGACGAACCTGGTGCAAAGCCTTGAGGCGCATCTCGGCGTGCGCCTGCTGCACCGGACCACGCGCCGCGTGAACGTCACGGCCGATGGCGCTGCGTACTACGAGCGCTGCGTGCGTTTGCTCGGCGATCTGGAAGAGACGGAGGCTGCGTTCTCGCAAAGCGCATCGGGGGCGCGCGGCACCCTGCGCATCGACGTGCCTGCGTCGATTGGCAAACGGTTGCTTGTGCCGCGCATTCGGGATTTTCACGAGGCGTACCCCGATCTTCAGCTGGAGATCGGCATGAGCGACCGCACCGTCGACCTGGTCCAGGAAGGTGTGGATTGCGCCGTGCGTGGCGGCGAGTTGCAGGATTCGAGCCTCGTCGCGCGGCGCATCGGCCAGCTGTCGATGGTCAATTGCGCGTCGCCCGAATATCTGGCCCGCTTCGGCACGCCCCAGACGTTGGAAGACCTCCAGGACCACACGGCGGTGAATTACTTCTCTGCGCGCAATGGCCGCCGCATGGACTGGGATTTCGTGATCGACGGACAGAAGCAGATCCACAAGGTGCGCAGCATGGTGTCCGTCAACGATGCCGAATCGGCGGTGGCGTGCGGCCTGCATGGCCTGGGGCTGCTGCAGACTTCGCGCTTCCTGGTGTACGAGCACCTGATGTCGGGCGCGCTGGTGGAAGTGCTGCCGGACCATGTTTCGGAGCCGGTGCCTGTGTCGGTGGTGTATCCGCACAACCGGCACCTGTCGCCCAAGGTGCGGGTGTTTGTGGACTGGGTGGCGACGCTGTTTGCTGACCACCCGTGCCTGCAGCTCAAGGAAAATCCGCGGCTGCAGATTGTTAGCGCCGCCTGAACAGTTATTTCTGCAAAGTCGCATTTATCAGACGGGAGCAACGATCTATTCTGCCCTCCAAGCGCAACAACGAGCGCAAACGAACAAGGAACAGATCATGAACTCCCGCCTCTTCTCCGCTTTTTCCCGCCGCGCCGTCCTGGCCATGGTGGCCACCGTATCGGCTTCTGCCGCGCTGCTGTCGCAGCCCGCAACGGCTTCCATCCAGCCCAACTTTGACGCTCCGGCCGCGACGCAGGCGGGCCGCTTCGACCCATACACCCAAGGCGCCGACCGCCAGGCAGACACCTATGGCTACCTGTCGTGGAAGAACGATCGCTTTGATCCGTACAGCCAAGGCGCGGATCGCCAGGCCGACACGTATGGCTACCTGTCGTGGAATGGCGATGCCAGCTATCCGAAGGCCGGCGCTGCATCGCGCGCATAAACTGCGACCCGCTGAATTTCTCCTCCTCCCTGTTTGCGGCGTGACTTCATCGGTCACGCCGCATTTTTATTGGTGCTAGAGCCGGGCCGCCAAGGCGCTGATGTTGGGTTGGGAGTATCGTGGCAAGCATGCAGACCGTCATCCTCACGTTCGATTCCAGTCTGACGCCGCTTCTTCCGCTGGCCTTGCGCGGTCGTCCCGTTGTGCGCGCGTGGGCAGAGGGCGCCACGCTCAAGCACGCCATCGAGGCGCTGGGCGTGCCGCATACCGAAGTGGGACAAGTCCTGGTGGATGGCGCACCCACGGGACTGGAGGCCATGTTGCCCGGCCGGGGGCACGTTGCCGTGTCAGCCGTGCAGCCCCTGTTGCCGACCGCGCCGCTGCATTTTCTGTGCGATGCCCACCTGGGGGCCACGGCGCGGCTGCTGCGCATGGCGGGCTTTGACACCGCTTACGACAACAATTACGCCGACGCGGCCATCGAAGCCCTGGCCCTGGGCGAAGACTGGATCGTGCTCTCGCGTGATCGTGAGCTTCTCAAGCGACGCGGCATCCGCCGGGGCGCATTCATCCGCGCGCGAGAGCCGCAGGCGCAGATGCGCGAAATCGTGACGCGCCTGCGGCTGGCCGATGTGGCCAAGCCGTTCTCACGCTGTCTCGAATGCAATGTGCCGCTGCGGATGCTAAGCCCGGAAGAGGCATCCGCCAGCGTGCCGCCCCGCGTTCGCGAGCGCCAACGGCTCTTCAGCACCTGCGATGTCTGCCGGCGTATCTATTGGCCCGGTTCGCACTGGGCACGCATGAATGCGGTGCTGGCCGACATGCTGTCGCCCCAAGCCGACGTATTGATAGACCTACCGGAAGCGGTCGAGCGTATGTCGCGCACTGGTAGTGCAGGCGCCTGACTACTGCGATGGCGCGTTGCGCAGATCGGCCACAAACCGCTCGCGCCAGATGGTGAGGTTGGCCGCCCGCAGCCGATCCATCATGTGGGCATAGCGCGCCTTGCGCTCTTCCAGTGGCATCGTCAATGCGCGGTTCAGTGCCTCGGCCATGCCGCGCGTGTCGTACGGGTTGACGATCAGCGCGGCATCCAGCTCGCGCGCCGCGCCGGCAAAGCGTGACAGCACGAGCACTCCTGGGTCTTCCGGGTCTTGCGCGGCCACGTATTCCTTGGCAACGAGGTTCATGCCGTCGCGCAGCGGTGTGACATAGCCGATCTGCGAGCTGCGGAAGAGGGCCATCAGCACGCGCCGTTCGTACTGCTTGTTGATGTAGCGGATGGGCGTCCAGTCCAGCTCCGAATGCTTGCCGTTGATGCGGCCCGACTCGGCCTCCAGCCGCTGCCGGATCTGCTGATAGGTCTGCACATCCTGTCGCGACGTTGGCGCTATCTGGATGAAGGTCACGTGGCGGCGGTGGTCCGGAAAATCGTCCAGCAACTGCTCGAACGCGCGGAAACGCTCCGGCAGCCCCTTGGAATAGTCGAGCCGATCCACGCTCATGATGAGTCTCGGCGGCTGCTGGCCTTGACCTTGCCCCTGACCAACGGCGCGCTCGCCGCGCGGGCTCGCATGCCGCGTGAATGGATTGCGCCGCGCCAGCGACGCCTTGGCCTGCTGCGCAATCTCGTCCGGATGCACACCGATCGGGTAGACCTCGGCGCGCAGCGTGTGGCCGTAGGCGTGCACGGGGCCGTTCTGTTCCTTTTGTTCGATATAGCCGCGCGCCTCGCGCTCGATGTAGTCGTAAAAGGCGACGCGATCGGTCTCGGTCTGGAAACCGACCAGATCGTACGAACACAGGGCGCGCATCAGGTCTTCATGCGGCGGAATCGTCGTCAGGATTTCCGGCGACGGAAACGGAATGTGCAGGAAGAATCCGATGCGGTTGGTGAGCCCCAGCGCGCGGCACTCCGCGGCAAATGGAATCAGGTGGTAGTCGTGCACCCAGAGGATGTCATCGGGCTGCACCAGTGCCTTGAGCTGATGCGCAAACTGCGCATTCACGCGTCGGTAGCCGTGGTACTCCTGGCGCTCGTAGCGCGAGAGATCCACGCGGTAATGGAAGATCGGCCACAACGTTGCGTTGGCGAAGCCGCGGTAGTACTGATCGTAGTCTTTGCGGTTCAGGCCGACGGTGGCATACGTGATGTTGCCCTTGGTGACGATGTTCGGCTCGTGCGACACAGTGGTCGCGCTCTCACCGCTCCAGCCAAACCAGATGCCGCCGGTTTCACGCAGCGCATCAAACACCCCCACGGCCAAGCCGCCCGCAGTTCCCTGGCCCTCGGTAACGGGCGCAACGCGGTTGGAGACAACAATGAGTCGGCTCATGCGGCACCTCGCTTGGGCGGGGCCGCCAGCGTTGCCAGCCATGCGCGCAATGCCGCGGCGTCTTGCACGCGCCAGCGCGCCTGGCTCGGGCCCGCCCCCACCTTGATCGACCAGCCCTCCAGCGCATTGACGGCATCGAAGGCGCTTTCATCGGTCAGGTCGTCACCGGCAAACAGCACGGTGCGGCCCATGAAGGGCGACTCGGTCATCAGCGTGTGCACCACGTCGCCCTTGCTGGCGCCGCGCGGCTTGAGTTCGACAACCATCTTGCCGGCCTGCAGGCGCACGTGGTCGGCATAGCGGCGCGCGAGGCGGTCAGCCACCGTCAGCACGGCGTTCTCAGCCTCCGGCGCGTGGCGGTAGTGCAGGGCAAAAGCGATGCCCTTGCTCTCCAGCACCACGCCCGAAAACTGCGTCGACAACTGCGTGAGTTCGGCGCGCAACTCGCTCTCCAGCCGGGCGAGCGCATCGGTGTCGGTGTTCAGGCGAACGAAGCCGCCGTCTGCATAGCGGCGTTCGGCGCCGTGCACTCCGGCGATGACGAGCCCCGGCAGCGACAGACGAGACTCCACGTCGTGCACCGTGCGCCCGCTGATGATCGCCAATGCGCCCCCGCTTGCGGCGTGCAGTGCGGCCAGCGTTTCACGCAGCGGCGCGGAGACATGCACGGCATCGGGCTGCGGCGCGATGTCGACGAGCGTGCCATCAAAGTCCAGCAGGAAAGCCGTCCGGCCCAGGTCGAGCGAGGGCAGCGGAGCGGCGTTGGCAGAAGACTGGGGAGAGACGTTCTTAGGCAAACCGGTTCTTGGGAATGTGCGTGATGCGCCTTTTCACGCAAGAACCGGGCCGACCGCGCCAGCCGTTGTCATTTCGGCATTCACGGTGGATCGGTGGTGGCCGTCAGATTGTAAAAACGGCCACGTGATGCAAAACCTTCATATGGCGCGTGACCGATACGTCATAACGATGCCGCCAGGCGGGTGCCCTGGTTGATGGCGCGCTTGGCATCGAGTTCGAGTGCTTCGTCGGCGCCGCCAATGACGTGCACCTTGGCTCCGCCCGCCTGCAGCGGCTCGACCAATTCACGCAGCGGCTCCTGCCCTGCGCACAGCACGATGGAGTCGACCGCCAGCCATTCGGCGGCTTCGCGTTTTTCGCCATAGCTCACGAGCAGGCCTTCGTCGCCGATGCGCTCGTAGTTGACGCCACCCACCATGCGCACGCCCAGGTTCTTCAGGCTTGTGCGATGAATCCAGCCGGTGGTCTTGCCCAGCCCGCCGCCGAGTTTGCCGGCACGCCGCTGCAGCAGGACGATCTCGCGCGCGGGTGTTTGGGGTTCAGGGCGGATGCCATCCACACCGCCACGCACTTCGGTCGGATCACCGACGCCCCATTCAGCGCGCCACGTTTGCAGATCCAGCGTGGGCGAGTGGCCGTCAAGCGCGAGGAATTCCGCCACGTCAAAGCCGATGCCACCCGCACCGACAATCGCCACGCGCTTGCCCACTGGCTTGCGATGGCGCAGCACATCGATGTACGACAGCACGCTCGGATGGTCCTGCCCAGGGATCTTCGGATTGCGCGGCGACACGCCTGTCGCGATGATGATCTCGTCGTATTTGCCTGCCAGCAGTTGCTGCGCATCCACGCGCGCACCCAGGCGGGGCGTCACGCCGGTGGCCTCAACCCGGCGCTTGAAGTAACGCAGCATCTCGTGAAACTCTTCCTTGCCGGGAATCGTCTTGGCCATGTTCAACTGGCCGCCCAGTTCTGGCGCCGCGTCAAACAGGTCTACGGCGTGCCCGCGCTCGGCCAGCGTGATGGCTGCCGACAAGCCAGCAGGCCCCGCGCCCACCACCGCAAACCGCCGCTTGGCGGGCGTCGGGCGGATGATGAGTTCGGTCTCATGACAAGCGCGCGGGTTGACGAGGCAGCTCGCAATCTTGGCCTTGAATGCGTGGTCCAGGCACGCCTGGTTGCAGGCGATGCAGGTGTTGATGTCCTGCGCGCGGTTTGTTGCGGCCTTGCGTACGAAGTCGGCATCAGCCAGCAGCGGGCGCGCCATTGAGACCATGTCGGCGCAGCCATCGGCCAGCACGGCCTCCGCCACCTCCGGCGTGTTGATGCGGTTGGACGTCACCAGTGGAATGCCGACCTCGCCCTTCATCTTCTTCGTCACCCACGCAAACGCTGCGCGCGGCACGCTCGTCGCGATGGTGGGAATGCGCGCCTCGTGCCAGCCGATGCCCGTATTGATGATGGTGGCGCCCGCGCGCTCCACGGCCTTGGCGAGCTGCACGACTTCTTCCCACGAGCTGCCGTCCGGGATCAGGTCGATCATCGACAGGCGATAGATGATGATGAAATCCTTGCCGACGGCTTCGCGCGTGCGTTGGACGATTTCCACGGGCAGGCGCATGCGGTTCGCATAGCTGCCGCCCCAGTCGTCCGTGCGCTTGTTGGTGTGCGTGACGAGAAACTGGTTGATGAAGTAGCCCTCGGAACCCATGATCTCGACGCCGTCGTAGCCGGCTTCACGGGCCAGTTGGGCGCAGCGCACGAAGGCGCGGATCTGCCGTTCGATACCGCGCGCTGACAACTCGCGTGGCGTGAACGGGCTGATGGGCGAACGCAACGCCGTGGGCGCCACCGCAAACGGGTGGTAGCCGTAGCGGCCGGTATGCAGGATCTGCAGGGCGATCTTGCCGCCTTCCTCGTGCACGGCGTTGGTGACCGTGCGGTGGCGGCGTGCGGCGCCATGCGTGGCGAGGCGCCCCGCAAAAGGCTTTGTCCACCCGGCAATGTTGGGTGCGAATCCGCCCGTGACCATCAGCCCGACATCGCCGCGTGCGCGCTCGGCAAAGTAGGCGGCCAGCCGGTCGAAGTGGTTGCCATCTTCCAGACCGGTGTGCATCGAGCCCATCAGCACGCGGTTCTTGAGCGTGGTGAAGCCTAGGTCGAGGGGCTGGAGCAGGTGGGGGTAAGGCGAGGAGGGCGTGGAGGAGGGCATGTCCGGCGCAGGGCACAGGCGCTGCGATGATGTGGAAACGCGCCGGACGGTAGCACCCAAGCGCCCGTTGGAACAACAGGGCGGGGTTCTAGATGTGTGGACTGCGCGTCAGGATTTTCCCGACTTCTTCGCGTCGTCTTCAGCAGGCTTGCCGAGCAGCGCTTTCAGGAGCTTGTTCTGGGGAATCGCCTTGCCGGTGCCCTGGCCGGGCTTGCCGGTGCGCTGGCTGCCGCGCTTGATGTTGTTGGCAATCTTGAGGCCCTTGAGTTTTTCGAGGTCTGTTTTCTTCACGATGGGGTCCGCAATGGGATACATGGGCTGCGTGTTACGCTCGGCAGGATACGCGAATTGCCAAACCCCCGGTCCGCCCGCGCCCGTTTTTCTGCATTTCCGCTACCGCATTGACCTCATTCACGCCGCCCGCCACGCCCGTTCCGGATCTGTTTCAGCCCAGCCTGCAAGACTGGGCCGAGCGGCCCGCGCAAGCGTTCGAGCACTGGTTGGCCGCACGCGGCTATCGCGAATCGTCGGCGACGGTGTATCGCGCGATGTGGCGCAAATGGCTGCGCTGGGCCGAGTCGCACCAGCGCGCATTGGCCGATTGGAGTGCCGGCGACATCGCTGCGTTTCTCGACGAGTCGGGCCTGACCAAGCTGCATCGCTACCGTTACGCGCGCCTGATCGAGCGCGTCTTCCATCAGATCGAGCAGCAACGGACTGGCACGCACAACCCTGCAAGCTCTGCGGTGCAGCAGAAGTTGGCCGAAGGTGAGAACGATCCGACCACGTTCCTTTCGTCGGCTGAACGTGCGGCAATTGAGGCGTCACTGGAAGTGGGTGCGCAGGCCAGCGAGGCCGCCGTCAACGCCAGCGCGTTCAAGCTGGCACGCGACCGCGCACTCGTAGCCGTGTGCCATGGCGCGGGGCTGAAGGTTGCGCAGGTGCAATCGCTGCTGCTCCGCCAAGTGGATGAGGCGCTGGAGGCGATCACCGTTGAGCGTCCGCGCGGCCCCTCATACAAGGCGCCTTTGCTCGAAGCTGCTCGCCCTGCGTTGGCGGCGTGGCTGGCGGTGCGCGCACACGCAGAAGTGCCGGGCGAGCGCGTGTTCGTTGCCGATTCCGGCGGGCGCGTCATGCACGCCGCGTCGGTGTACCGGCGTGTGGATGCTTGGCTGGCCGCGTTGCCGGCGTTGCTGCACCGCAGCGAGCGGCTGTCACCGCAGACGCTGCGCAACGGCTACACCGCCGCGCTGTTCGATGCAGGCGCAGACCCTGCTGAGGTGGGGTACGCACTGGGCTTGCGCGATGCGACTTCGGCGTGGCGTCTGCGCGCCGCCTATGCTGAGTGGCAGGCGGCTGCCCATCCCGACGGCCGGCCGTAGTGCCTTTTGGGCAACCAGAGCTTCAAACTGACCGCGAGCCGTTGGCAGGCTTTGCTATGATCGCGCTGTTTTGCGCGCTGCGGAGCAGGTCGACGCAGCGTAGAACGACGATGCCGGGTTCAAACCGGCACGCTAGCTCTCTCCTTCCTCGATACCTCGCACCCCATGACAGAAACCATTCTGCTGACCGGCGCTACCGGCTACATCGCCTCGCACACCTGGGTTGAACTGTTGGATGCGGGCTACCAGGTAATCGGCCTCGACAACCTCTGCAACAGCAGCTCGACTGTGCTGTCCCGCATCGAGCAGATCACCGCCAAGACACCCAAGTTCGTTCAGGGCGACGTACGTGACCGGCGCCTGCTCGACGACCTGTTTGCCAGTTCGCGTATCTCGGCTGTCATTCACTTTGCGGCGCTCAAGTCGGTGGGCGAATCGGTGCAGAAGCCGCTGGCCTATTACGACAACAATATGGGCGGACTGGTCACGCTGTGCGCGGCCATGGCGAATGCGAATGTGCGCCAGCTCGTATTCAGCTCGTCGGCAACGGTGTATGGCAATCCGCATACCGTGCCGATTACCGAATCGTTTCCGCTGTCGGCCACCAATCCGTATGGCCAGACCAAGGTGATGGGCGAGCAGGTGCTGCGCGATCTGGAGATTTCCAACGCCGCCTGGCAAATCGCTTATCTGCGTTATTTCAACCCGGTGGGGGCGCATCACAGCGGCCTGATCGGCGAAGACCCGCGCGGCATCCCCAACAATCTGATGCCGTACGTGGCCCAGGTGGCGGTCGGCAAGCGAGAGAAGCTCTCGATTTACGGCGGCGACTGGCCCACGCCCGACGGTACCGGCGTGCGCGACTACATCCATGTGGTGGATCTGGCGCGCGGGCATCTGTCGGCGCTCGACACGCTGCGCCGTGACAACCGCGGTTTTACCGTCAACCTCGGCACGGGCCGCGGGTATTCGGTTCTGGAAGTCGTGGAGGCTTATAAGCGCGCCAGCGGCAAGCCGGTGCCGTATCAGATTGTGGACCGCCGCCCCGGCGACATTGCCGCATGCTATGCCGATCCGGCACTGGCGGCCTCGCTCTTGGGATGGCGCGCGCAATACGGCATCGAGCGCATGTGTGAAGACTCGTGGCGTTGGCAGAGCATGAATCCGGACGGCTTTCAGACCCGTGGTTGATTCATTGAACGGATCGAACCAACAGGAGACGCCCCTTCGTGGATGAGGCGTTCATCGCTCACCTGATCAGTGCGCTGGCGCACGCATTGTTGCCTGCGTTGCTGCCATTTGTCGTGGCGTGCGGCGCGGGCAGTTTGCTGCTGAGATTGCTCGATGACTTGCGCAGCGCGATGGCCCCGCGCACGCGCGTGCCGCTGGTCATGACGGCGCTGATCTCGGCGGTTGGGCTATGGGCGGTGCCGCTGCTGCCGCTGCTTGCGCATTGGCCACTGCACGAAGACACCGCCGTGCTTGTGATGACGCTGGCTTCGTTCTGCTGGAGCCTGGCCGTTGCGGCATTGTGGTGTGTGCTGGGCGGTCGTGCAGGTCTGATGCGCGCCATGTTGCTTGGCGTGTTGCTGAGCGTAAGCGGGCCGATCGCGGTGTTGCTGCTGGCCGGCGTGACAAGCTTCAGCGCCACCGCTTGGGAAGACGCTGGGCTGCTGGCTATCGTTATGGTGCTGTCGTCCATGGGGTGTGCGGCGGCGCTGCAGTTTGCGCTTTCGGCACGATCGGGGGCGACGGGGGTGGCGGTGCGTCGCCCTGGCGTGAGTCTGTTTTTGAGCGTGCTGTTTGGCGCCGCGCTGACGGTGGATGCCGTGTACACGGCGTCGCTTGCAGGCTCGTTTTCACCGCTTTCCGCCATGCCGGGCAATGCGCCCGTAGGGTTGCGGTTATTGCTGGTGATTGGCACGGTTGCAACGGTGCTGGCAGCGCTGCTGCTGGGCTATCGGGACCGCGCTACGGGCGACACTGCCACCGCCATCTCGGCGCGCGAAATTCGTCTGCGCAAGGAAACCGTGCAGGCACTCAACGACCTGGAGCAGAGCTATCGCCGCCGCGAAGCAGAGCTCGTTGCACGTCATCAACTGCTGCTCGACGGCGCAGATGTCGGCCTTTGGGAGTTCGATCTGGTCACGCGTGCCGCGCAGTTTTCCGCGCGCTTTGCCGACATGCTGGGCTACTCGCTCAAGGAGATCGGCCCAAGCACGAGCGAGTATCTCCGCCTTGTGTATCCGGACGATCTGCCCATGGTGCTCAATCGCATCCAAGCACATGTTGACGGCAACACACCCGCATACGTGGCGGAATTCCGCATGCGGCACAAGGATGGCAGCTATCGCCAGATTGCTGCGCACGGCGTTGCAGTGCGGGACGCCGGTGGCCATGCCGTGCGCATGGCAGGGTCGCATATCGAGGTGGCGGCAAAAGTAGCCTCGGCAGAGTTTGCCGTGGCGTCTTCTTCAACTTCCGTCGACGCGCCCGAAACGCTGCGTCGCCATGGCTTGTGGGAGTCCTGGACACCTGTCGATCATCCCCCGGCGGAAGCTGCTCCACCGCAAACGGAATCGACATCAACGCCCGTGCCCGCCACGACCTCCACTGGCGGCACGCTTCCGAGCATCAATCCTGACGCCTTGCGCTGAGGCGTTTTCTTTCCCTTTCTCGCTGGCGAACGGGCGCTTGAGTACATGCCCTACTCAAGTTTTTCGCGTTTGTGTTCGATAGCTCAAGCAGAGCGCGTGTAATCGCGCCAGGGGAGCGCCGCGAACGGCATTTGTGCCATGCGCGGACAAAAGAAACGCTTGGAGGGAAGGAAGATGAATCGACTCACGCTTCGTCAGAAGCTGTGGCTGCCGCTCGTCCTGAGCTGGCTTTGTCTGTTGTTGATTACGTTGTGGAGCGCCTGGGAAACCCGCACCCTGCGTCTGGAAGAACGCGAGCGCGACTTGCAGAACATCAGTGAATCCGTATTCAGCATCATCAAGGACTACGGACAGATGGCGCAAGACGGCAAGCTCACCGCCGACGAAGCGCGCGCCCAGGCCCTCGCGCGCATCAAGGTGATCCGCTACGGTAAGGATGGCTATTTCAGCATCAACCAGACCAACTCGGTGATGGTGATGCACCCGATCAAAGCCGAAATGAACGGCAAGGACATGTCGGGTTTTACCGATCCGGCAGGGAATCATCTGTTCCAGGAAATCTCTCGCGCGGGCAAGAGCGGCGGCGGTTTTGTCGATTATCTATGGCCGAAGCCCGGCGCGGAGGCGCCGCAGCCGAAGAAGAGCTACGTGCTGTATTACCAGCCGTGGGATTGGTGCCTCGTCACGGGCACCTACATGGACGACATCACGACCGCATTCCACGCCTCGCTCCTCAAGGCACTGGGGCTGCTGTTTGGCGTCGGCTTGCTGATGACGGTGGTGGTCGTGGCCGTTACGCGCAGCCTGCAGCGCCAGTTGGGGGGCGAGCCAGCCTATGCCGCCCATATTGCCGGCCGCATCGCCGCGGGTGATCTGGCTGTGCAAGTTGAAACCCGCTCGGGGGACCGCGACAGCATGCTGTTCGCCATGTCTCAGATGCAACAGCAACTGACCGGCACGATTGGCGACATCAAGAATTCGGCGGATTCCATTGCCAGTGCCACCAAGCAGATTGCCGCCGGCAATGCCGACCTGTCGCAGCGTACTGAGCAGCAGGCCTCGTCGCTGGAGGAAACGGCGTCGAGCATGGAAGAGCTGACGAGCATCGTGAAGCAGAACGCTGATAACGCGCGTCAGGCAAGCACGCTGGCCGTCAACGCGTCGGATATTGCGGTCAAGGGCGGTGAGGTGGTCGGGCGCGTGGTCGAGACCATGTCCGGCATCAACGAGAGCAGCAAGAAGATTGCCGACATCATCGGTGTGATCGAGGGCATCGCCTTCCAAACCAACATCCTTGCGCTGAACGCTGCCGTAGAGGCGGCCCGCGCGGGCGAGCAGGGCCGTGGCTTTGCCGTGGTGGCGGGCGAGGTGCGCAGCCTGGCGCAACGCTCAGCAAGTGCGGCCAAGGAGATCAAGGAACTGATCGGCGATTCGGTGGGTCGTGTGCAGAACGGCTCGGCGCTGGTGGAAGAGGCCGGCGTGGTGATCCAGGATGTGGTGACTGCTGTGAAGCGCGTGACCGACATCATGGGCGAGATTTCCGCGGCGTCTGACGAGCAGAGTTCCGGCATCGAACAGGTTAACCAGGCTGTGAATCAGATGGACGAAGTGACGCAGCAGAATGCCGCGCTCGTGGAGCAAGCGGCGGCCGCAGCGCTGTCCCTGGAAGAGCAGGCGCAATTGCTGCGCACGGCAGTGGGGCGCTTCCAGGTATAACCCCGCTTGACCTCTGTCACGCAGAAATGCAAAAGGCCGGCAAATTCGCCGGCCTTTCTCTTCTGTGGTTTCCGGCTCGCCTCTTTGTGCGGGCTCGGAATGCTGCGCTGAAAGCGCTGCTCAGGCAACCAGAAAATCCTCCATCTTCCGGCCCGACGACAACTCCTTTACCAGCCAGCCCGGGCGCTTGCCACGACCCGTCCAGGTATTGCCATTGTTGTCGCGGTAACGCACCGGCACCTTGCGGCCAGCCTTCTTCGAGGCCACTGCGCCCTTGGCGCCAAAACCGAGGTCTTCGGCGGTCAGGCCGTATTCCACGATCTTGTGTTTGATTTCAGCAATCACCGTTGCTTGTTCATTTGCCCGGAGTTCATCGGCTTGGCGCTGCAGTTCAGAGATCTTCTGAACGATTTCCTTGTAAGTCGGCATTATGGATTCCTCAACTTTGCAATTGAAACATGGGCACGCTCCCCGTAGCCCACGGCATTATAACGACTTTGCAGGTGAGAATTGAATTTCGTTAAGACCTCATGTCAACGGCGTGGATTTTTTGCTGCGCCGCTTTTGCGCAAACCTGTATGTGGCGGGCGTTTGCGGGGTGTGTCGAAATCGTAAACATATGAACCGTTGCAAAACCATTGGGCTGTATTGCAGTCGATGCAGCGCACTCTCTACGCAATCCCAACACAATTCCTTTCTTATGTGACTGCTTCATTGCTTCGGCAATCGCATCTACCATTCACCTAATATTTCCGAATATGAAGGTGAAAGGTTGCTGAAAGGTTGTGTCGAATGCATCAAGCCGGCGCATTTTCTATGCCGCCTTTTCGAGCTTGAGTGTTCAGGCGTACTCCATTCCAAGCAAGCCCTGAAAATCCTTGGCCGGCATGGGGCGGGCCAGAAGATAGCCCTGCACCTGATCGCATTGCAGATTCACCAGTGCCTGCATTTGCGCTTGGGTTTCCACGCCCTCTGCAACCACCGTCATGTCCAGCGAGTGCGCCATCGCACAAATGGCACGAATGATGGCAGCTGCCTCGGGTGGGTTGTCGTCGAGCGCAGAGACGAACGCGCGATCGATTTTGATCTGCTGGGCGCGAAAGCGCTGCAGATAACTGAGGCTGGAATAACCGGTGCCGAAATCGTCGATGGCCACCTCGAAGCCGAGCGACTGGATCTGACGAATGGCGGCAATGCTCTGGCCGGCATCGCGCATGGCCGCCGTCTCGGTAATCTCGAACATCAACCGATGCGCGGCAACCTGATAGCGATGCAGGATCTGCGACAGACGCTGCACGAGATCGGGCTGCTGGAACTGCCGTGGCGAGAGGTTGACGGCAATGCGCTGCGGCGGCATGCCGAGGGCGTCCCAATGCATGATCTGGCGGCAGACTTCTTCGACCACCCAGTCGCCAAGTTCGACGATGGTGCCGGTGCGTTCGGCCAGCGGGATGAACTCCGCCGGAGACACGGGGCCGAGCTCCGGATGATTCCAGCGCAGCAGTGCTTCAGCGCCGGTCATGGCCTGGGTGTGCGCATCGTACTTCGGCTGGTAGTGCACCGAGAGCTGCCCGTTGAGCGCTGCATGCGAGAGCGCACGTTGAATCTGTAGCACGCGGTGCGCGGTGGTGTTCAGGCGTGGCTCGAAGAAGCGGTAGGCGTTGCCGGTGGACTGCTTGCAATCGAACATGGCCGTGTCGGCATGTTCAAGCAGCGTGTCTGCCGTCGCGCCGTTGTGCGGATGGACGACCACGCCAATGCTGGCGGTCGCGCGAAGGCGCCGGCCGTCCACCTCAACCGATTCACGCAGGCGGAACAGCAGCTTGTCGCCGATGGTAGCGGCAGATTCGGGTAGCGCCAGGCCTTCAACGAGGATGCCGAATTCGTCGCCGCCAAGGCGTGCCACGGTGTCTTCGCCGCGAATGGTCTGGCGTAGGCGCTCGGCAATGATCTGCAGCACGCGGTCGCCCGCGTTGCGGCCGTATTGATCGTTGATCTGGCCGAAGTTGTCGAGATCCAGATAGAAGAGGGCGAACGGACGCCCGCGCCGCGTGGATGACAAAATTGCCGCCTCCAGTGCTTCGCGTAGATGCAATCGGTTCGGCAGGCCGGTCAGCGTGTCGTGGAGTTGAGGCCGGGGCGTTTGGTTTGCCACGCGTGCCAATGATGCTTCCAGGTGCGCCTGCGCCGAGTCGACACGCGTTTCGAGCATCATCAGCACGGCATGCAAGCCCAGCGCGATCAACACACCGCCGGCGCTGAGCATGATGACGGGCACGATATGCATCGTCGACTCGTCTGCCGGCCATGCGGTGGCACCCGGCCACAACACAAGTGACAGCACAGCCGTTGTGGCCAGCACGGCCGCAGCGCGTGCACGCAGACCTACGGCAGCGCGGCGCTGGGCGGGTGGCATATGAAACGCCATACACATTGCCAGGCACACGCCTGCGCCAAGCACCAGCGTGCCGCCGCCCCAGCCCAGCAGGGCGCGGCGCAGCGGTAAGGCCCCGTCATGCGCCCAGGGACGCGTGAGATACAGCTCCATCGTCAACAGCCCGATGCCAAGCGCCACAGCGCCCATGGCAACGCTGCGTCGTTGCGGAGCCTGTGCGCCATTGGAGGACGACGTGTCCGGCAACACGATGGAGAAAGCCGCCAGCGATGCAGCCAGCGCAGTCATGAGCGTTGCCGCGATCGGCGCGGATATAGGTGTGCCGACCTGCCGATGCAGGCCAAGCTGGCCGAGCCAAAGCCCGGACCACAACCCAATGCCAAGAATGGCGGCGCAGGCAATGCGCCAGTTGCGGCGTTTTGCGACCGTCGAGCCCCCCGGCAGACGTGTCGCAGCGTCCAGTGCGGCAAACGTGGTCAGCCCTGTGCTGACCCACGCAAACAGCAGCAGCGCAATATGGAAATCGTTATGCATGCGAGCGCATCCGGCGCGGCCCCCCGATCTACGACCAGCGCCTAGTCTGTGTTTTGCGGCGAGGATAGCGCAAAAACCTGTCGTTTCAGGCCGCGAAAAGGTGCGTTTGTTGCGCGCTATTCACAGAATGCGTCGGAATCATTCGCGGCTACCGCCTCGCATCAAGCAGGCTTGCGGCGCCACGCCTGTCTTGAAGGATCGGCAGAAACCGCCGAAACGTGAGCCGGGTATACGCGGATGGCTCGACGCCCGTGATTGGGCGTCGGAAATCAGGCGAAGCAGGAGGGAAAGTCGAGCGCGAACTTACGCGTTAAGGCGGCCGCGCCGGCGTGAAGCCGGGGTGGCGGCACCTGCACGTTCCAGATCGACGCTGGGCAGCAGATGCAGCAGGCGCACGAGTTCTGACTGGCGATGTGTGCCGGTCTTGCGCAGGATGTCGCGGATATGCACGCGCACCGTGTGCAGCGAGAGGAATTCGCGCTCGGCAATTTCCTGCAGGGTTTCGCCCGCGGCCAGCCGCGCCGCGACGATGCATTCCTTGTTGGTCAGACCGAAGAGCGAGGCGAGTACGCCGGCGTCCATGACCGAGCGCGCCTCGGAGTTGCCGACGAGCACCAGCGCCAGCGGCGAAGCCCAGGTCGAACGCATTGCATCGGAAGGCGCGAGCGGCGTAGCAATGAAAGGCACCGGGCGGCCATCGCGCGCCAGGTACATCCACGAACCGGCCGCGCCTTGTACGCCGAGCGAGCCGGCGGCTTGTTCGATAAGGTTGCGCAGTGCAGCGTCGTGCGTGTGATCTGCCGAATGCAGCATGCCGCCATCGAGCGACAGACGGTCGTCGCCCGTCGTCATCGTGCGCGCCCAGGCATTGGCGTATTTCACGCGCATGGTGCGCTCGATGACCATCACGCCGAAGTCCAGCGTATCCAGGCCGGCCATCCCGAGTGCGGCGAGTTCGTTCAGCTCCAGATTGCGCTGCTGCATGCGCGCAGCCCGCTGCAGGTGCGGCAGCACGCGTTGAAGGCGTGTCTCGCGCTCGATGGCGCTGACTTCCGACACATCGTCGTCGCGCGTGCGCAGACGCATCGTGACGCACATGTCGGGCGTATCGATCAGGGTCATCGAGGCCGACGGCGTCTCTTCAGGTTGCCCGGCGTTGATCAGTTGCGGGTCCTGGCAGAAGGCGTTGCAGTGACCTGGTTGCGGGCAGTGCTGGCACCAGCCCGACGAAACGCCGTGACGCGGCGTGTCGGTGTGCTTATCCCAGACGAAATAGTGTGCGCTTTCGGCGCCGGCGTAGACGGAGAGCAGGGCCAGGGCGATCGGCATCTGCGCAGGCTCGAGTACCGCCTCGTAGATGGTATCGACGAGTCGATGGAATTCTGCGTCATCCGATAGACGTTGCAGCATGATGGCCCCCGGTGCGTATTGCGACAGCTCAGAGTGCATTCCCTTGCTGTCGGCGTGTTGCGGCGTGATGCCGCCGTCGCTGTCATGATTATTGTTGTTCTGCGCGACTTCTGTGGTAATCGGCAACTCTTTGGAAAAACTTAACATTCCGCTTTTGATGCTCCCAAATTCCGGCGGCGATGTATCCCCCCCTTGAGAGGGGAGTATGGTCGACTTTCAGCGCTGAAAATATAAAAAATATAAAAATTAGTTCACATGTTCACGATTTCAGCGCGGGTCAGTTGAACTGGTAGGTATAGGCTGCGTTGAACCGCAGGCTGCGCGAGCTTGAGTTGATCGGTGTGTCGCCAACCGGTCGCGCGATGGCGAGGTCCAGCGTGTAGTACTTCCGATCGGAGAAGCGCACCCCCAGCGCGATCGACCCGAGCTGATCATGCACGAGCGTGCCTGCGTTTGAATAGACCTTTGCGGTGTCGTACAGCACGTAGGGCTGCAGGGTTTTCAGGTAATCCATCGATACCTGGAAGGCACGGTTGAGTTCGATCGACGCGCCCCAGCCGCGATCACCCGCCACTTCACCGGCCGGATAGGCGAGGCCGAAGAAGCGCCCGCCAAAGCTGATCTGTTCCGACGATGGCAGTACCGCGCCGCTGTACTGCGCGGCTCCCGACACCACCACGCCAAAACCCAGGGGCAGGTCGTGGGCTTCGCTGGCGGTGATGCGCGTGCGCAGGAAGCTCAGGTCGACGTTGTTGTTGACCGATTTGCCTGCACCGAGGCTGTTGATGCCTTGGTAAATGCCAAGCGAAGCACGGCGCGTTTCACCGGGTTTCACTTCGGTGTACAGCGCTTCGGCGCCGGCCACGCGCACCTTGGCATCCAGTTCAGTTTGAGCAAAACCGGGGTTTTGCGGCGTATAGCGCTGCTTGTCGTCGTTGCCGTAGAAAGTGCCCGTCACCGTCAGGTTGCGCGAGTTCGACAGCAACACCGGATAGCTCAACGACAACCCAAGCCGCTGCGTGTCGGTCAGGTAGCGCGACTGATAGCCCAGTTGCTCCAGCGGCAGATTTTCGGGCATGCCGCGATAGTGTGACCACGTGAGCTTGGCAAGCAGCCCATCGGTGCCGATCGGCTGCGCCCAGGTTGCGGAATAGAACGTCTCGTGATCCGACCCACGCGGTTGCAGCGTCGAGACGGTGATCTGCTCACCCAGCGGCGTCACGCTATTGAGCGTGCCCGTGATGATCGCCCGCACACCCGGCGAGCGGTATTCGACGCCCGTGCCGATGGTGTACGGCTGGCGCTTGACGTTCAACACGAGTTCGCTCGCGCCATCGGTGGTGGTGGGCGGCTGCACGGTCGCGGTGATCTGCACGCCGGGTTGCAGCGCGAGCACACCAGTTACACGCTCGAAGGTTTCGCGGCGCAGGGGTTTTTCATTCATCAGGCGCTGCGAGATTTCGCGCAGGCGGCCTTCCAATGGGCCGGGCGTGCCCTCGATGCGCATGCGGGCCACATAGCCTTCAACCACCGTGACGCGCACGACGCCGCCTTCAAACGTCTGTGCCGGCACAAACGCAAACGAGAGCGGGAAACCGCGGTCGGCATACAGCTTGGTGACATCGTTCGCGGCCTGCAGCAGTTGCGCGACGGTGATGTCATGCCCGGCCAACGGCGCGAAATGCGCGGCCACCTCGGGGAACGGCAGCGTCTTGACGCCTTCGATCTGGAACTTGGTCGGTGTGAGATGCGTGGCAAGCAGATTTTCCAGCGCCGGATTCGGCCGCTGCACTTCTACCTGGATCTTCTGCTGGGGCGGGCGGGAGGTATCGACCTTGGGAAGCGTGTCGATCGGGTTGCCTTGGTTGGGGCTGCTTTGTGCCCAGCTCAGTGCCGGGCCGGTCAGTGCTACGCCTGTGGCCAGGGCCAACCGCATGGTGGTGGTCCGCACGCCTGTCTCCTCCGTGGTTTTCGTTTGTGGTGTCGCGAAGCGGTGCAGCCGCGCGTTGGATCAAACGATAACCGCGAGACATGGTGCTTTACAACAAGACACATAGAGGGAGCGTTCACGCGACGCAACGGCCCAAGTAAATACTGGGATGCGTCGGTGCGTGCCAGCCAGCCCAATGACGATGCCGCGTTGCGCGGCATCGGTGCGTTTGAAACGTGACAGCGGCGGACTGGCGTGATAGCCGGTCCGCCGAAGCGCAGAGCGTGGATCAGCGGGGCGTGCCGCCCAGTGCGGTGCCCACCGTGCCCAGCAGACCGCCCACCGCGCCAGTGATCGGCGCCAGCGGTGTCGCCCCGCCGGCCGACGCCAAGCCTGTGCCTACCGTGGTGACCACGTTGCCAACCGGAGCAGTGAGCGTGCTGACGGGGCCGAGCGGGTTGCTGGCCCCGCCGGCTGCGCCGCCCAGGCCGCCCAGTGCGCTAGTGATGGGAGCGAGCGGGTTGGAGCCACCAGCGCCGCCAAGACCACCAAGTGCGCCGGTGATCGGAGCGAGCGGGTTGCTGCCGCCCGTCGCGCCACCCAGGCCGCCCACCAAGCCTGTGATCGGAGCCAACGGATTGGCACCACCAGCGCCGCCAAGACCGCCGAGTGCGCCGGTGATCGGAGCGAGCGGGTTGCTGCCGCCCGTCGCGCCCCCAAGGCCGCCCAGCAAGCCCGTGATCGGAGCCAGCGGATTGGAGCCGCCAGCGCCGCCAAGGCCGCCGAGGCCTCCAAGTGCGCCAGTGATCGGAGCGAGCGGGTTGCCGCCCGATGCCGTCGGCGAATACACCACGCCGCCGAGCGCGGCAACCGTGTTGCCCGTGGCCGTCACCACGCCACCCAGGCCGCTCACCACCGGAACGTTCGCTGCAGTGAGGGTGGTGCCGCCATTGGCCACCGCGCCACCAATCGTGCCCAGCAGCGTGTTTGCCGGCGAGCCGAGGCCCGTGGCAGCGCCCAGCGTCTGTGTACCGCTGGTGATCTGCGAAGTCAGCGGCACGATGGCGGTGCTCAGTTGCTGCGTGAGTTGTTCCACCGGGCCGGTCGACAGGGCCGTGCCCAGCGTGCTGCCGCCATTGGCGACCGCTTGGCCGACTTGCGTGACCACGCCTGCCAGCGGTGTCGTCACCGGAGCCAGCGGCGCCAGCGGGCCAGTGCCGAGGTTATTGACCAGCGTGCCGGCGCTCGTGACCGTGTTGCCTGCGCCAGTCACCACATTCCCGAGGCTGGAAACCGTGGTGCCCACCGGATTAGCGTTGCGGCCGATGCTGCCCAACCCGTCTTGAATGCCAGTGCCCAGTGCCGAGACTGTCGCGCCGGCATTTTCGACCACGCCGCCCAGCCCGCTTTGCACGCCGCTCAGTTGCGAGGGCAGCGGTGCGGTGGCGATGGTATTGCCAAGGCCGCTCACCGTCGAGCCAGCCGCCGTGACGACGCCGCCTGCATTGTTGAGCACGGCGCCAGCCGGCGTCAGCGGAGCCGGTGCCGGCGTCGGGCTGGGGGACGGCGAAGGCGAGGGCGACGGGGAGGGCGACGGAGACGGTGAAGGCGACGGCGTGGAGCCGCTGCCGCTGTTATTCGAGCCGCTGCCGTTGGAGCCGCCCAGCGAGCTGCCCATGTCGCCGGAGCCGGAGCTGGCGCAACCACCCAAAACCAGCAGGCTTGCCATGGTGGCGGCCAGGCACTTGATGTTCTTATTCATGATGGATCTCCCGTTTTAAAAGTCCGCTTTAGTCAGCTGGAAAATGTCTCACTGTCGATGTGAGGTGGCCGGACTCTGCAAACGGTGTGCCATGTCGCCATTATTACGCATTGCGTAATGGGGTATCGGAATTTGCTGCGTTTGGCTCAATAAAAATGGAGGGATTGTGAAAACTAATCAGAATATGGGATTTACATACCCCACCAAAGTGGGGGTTAAACGTTTGCTTAGAGGGTTATGTCCGAGGCGAATGTGTTCCCGTGTCACGTTACGTCGTAACGCTCGGAACACGGATTTGGATGGGAAACAGTCTGTGTTCAGGGTTGGCTGACACCTGGCGCGCTGCCTACAAAACCAATAACCACGCCGTCCTTTGAAAACTGAATCCGGTTTCTACTGCGCCTGGCATGCCATTTGCAGAATGTGGCCCGCAGTCCGCAATACCGAGCTCAGACATCAAGACACATCATTCCAAGAAGGGGACGGACCATGACTCACATTCGACACTCCATTCGCATTGCGCCGTTGGCCTGCGCTGTTGCCGCTCTCATGCTGGCGGCTTGCTCTTCGGGAGGCTCCGGCTCCGGCAGTTCGCCGAATCCGAGCCCGAGCGACACGACAGGCGTGACGCCCGTCGGCAAGGTCGCAAACGGCACCGGCAACACCGTTGTGGCGACCGGCCAGGCAGTCAGCAGCCTCGGCTCGACGCTCCAAAACGCAAACATTCCCGGCCTGTCGGACCAAGCCAAGGCTGGCCTCGGCGGCACCGTGGACAACACTGGCAAAGCGGTCAGCGATCTCGGCCTGGGCGTCCAGACCGGGCTCGGCAAGATGGGCCAGAACCCGAACCCGATCGGCACGACGGTGGCCAGCACCGGCAATGTCGTGACGGATCTCGGCCAGGCGACCGTAAGCGCCGGCTCCCTCGTGCAGGGCCTTGGCCAAGGCTCTGGCGCACCGCTCGCACCGATCACCCAACCGGTGGGCGGCGGCGTTCAGCAGATCGGCCAGGCGCTGATCGGCGGCGGCACGCTGCTGGGCAGCGCGCTGTCTTCTGGCGCGGTTCAGCAGGTGACGCAGCAACTGAGCACGGCGATCGTGCCGGTTACCACGCAGGTCAGCGGCGCCACCCAGATGATTGGCGATTCGACGGGCCTGGGCGGAGCCCTGAACAACCTGCTGGGGACCGTTGGCGGCGGCGTGGCCGGCGCCGGCAACACCATCACCGGGACGGGTGTGCCGGTGGTCTCGAACCTGGGCCCGGTGGTGACTTCACTCGGCACCACGGTTGCGGCAATCGGCGGCGTCGCCACGACCGGCGGTTCGGCGGGCAGCAATCCGCTGGGAGGCTTGCTCGGCGGCGTGGGCGGCGGCACCGGCGGCACGAATCCGCTGGCTCCGTTGACCGGCTTGCTGGGCGGCGCATCTGGCGGTTCCAACCCCCTGGCCCCTGTCACGGGCCTGCTGGGCGGCGCAGCCGGTGGCAGCAACCCGCTGGCCCCCGTCACCAACCTGCTGAGCGGCGCGACTAGCGCGGCCGGCGGCGCATCGGGCAGCAATCCGCTGGCCCCTGTAACCAACTTGCTGGGCGGCGTTGGCAGCCTGGCGCACTGAGCAGTACCTGTCTGTGCTCTTGAAGGTGCGCGGGCGTGTTCCCGTCGCTCGCGCATCCTTTTTTTGCCTAGACAGACATGGGGAGCGTTCAGACCGGCCCCGAGGATTAATGGGAAACCCGTCCAGATAATTGATCTAGTCTTAGGGTCATTAGGGGATTTCCATTGGTTTTCAGAGGGTTGGCACGTCTTTAACGAAATTAAATAGAGAATTCACTCTAATTTGAGGCAAGTACCTCAATTGAGTTATTTTGTTTGCGGCACCGCACGCCTATAAAGTTGTTACGGGGTGTTACGTGACATACGTGACATATCCAAAAAAAATGAATGCCCATGGGGGGCGTGTGGTGATCATCGGGCGCGTTCGGGACGCTTCGTTCGGTGATGTTTTAATTCCGTTCCATTAGTGGAACGGCGCGAACGGCGAGATTTTTTTGCTGCTCGTGTCATCGCAGTAAATCCCCATGCGTTTTATCCGTTATTAGTAAATATGAACTGGCTAAGGTTGGAGCGCCGAAAGCTGGTCGGGATCAACACATCCGCGGGCGAGTGCAAACAGGAGAGAGATCATGAAGAACGCCATTCTGAAGTTCATCCGTGACGAACAAGGTGCCACTGCCGTCGAGTACGGCATGATCGCTGGCCTCATCGCAGCAGCGATCGTGACGATCGTGTCCACGCTCGGTACCAAGCTTGAGAGCGTGTTTGCGTCCATCTGCCAAGCCGTCAACAAGAACGTGGCTTGCTAGCAACCTGGTACGGCCACGTCGATACGCCAGGCTGGGCAGCGATCGTAGTCCTTTCATTAGTTGCAATTGCGCAGGATTTCCGTTCTAGACGGGTGCCGAACTGGCTCGTCGCTGCGGGGGTTGTGCTGTCCGTCACCCTGATCAAGTTCGGCGGGGTACAGGCGCTTGCCTATGACTGGCAGGACTTCTGGCTCGGCGGATCGATCGCGTTTGCCTGCTTTCTGCCGCTGTACGCCCTCGGCTGGATGGGCGCCGGCGACGTGAAGTTCTTCACTGTCGTCGGCCTGCTGGCAGGCTGGCATGGCCTCGTGGCCGTATGGCTTATCTCGAGTATGATTTCCGGCCTGCACGCGCTCGCCATCATGGTGTTACGCCAGTTCGACGCGTCGTCGCCACCTGCGTGGATCGTGATGCGCGTGTGCCCAGCGATCGTGCGTTGGGACACCGCTCAGGCAGGGCGCCGCGGTATCCCGTACGCCGCCTATATGGCAATCGGGTTGCTGAGCCTGCCGTGGGTGCCGTCAGTGATGCGGATGCCGTGGCTGCCGGGCATGTAGTTCAGACAGTTGAAGCGTTGAACAAGAGCCGCCAAGCGGCCAGCCTATAAGAAAGGAGTCGGCCATGCCGACATTGCAACGGGAACGGGAGGGTGCTCGTACGCGCCCGAAAGTCCGCACGCATGGCGTCCGCCGCCCCCGGCGGCACGGCAGCCGCGGCGCAGCTTCAGTCGAATTTGCCGTCGTCGTGCCGGTGCTGCTGGTGCTCATGCTTGGCATCGTGTACTACGGCATGATCCTCGCCATGCAGCAGGCGCTGACCCTGGCGGCGGAAGAGGGCGCACGCGCCGCGCTCCGCTATCAGCCTTCCAACACGCAACGCGTGGCAGCTGCCTATGCGGCCGTGACGTCGGTACTCCCCACGTTCCTTACCGGGCGGGTGCAGACCAATCAGAACAGCACCCCGCTCGTGAATTGCCAGAACGTGGCAGGCATGCAATGCCTGAGCGTGGTCCTGACGTTGCCCGTGACCTCCGGCAATAACCCGTTGCTGCCTTCGATACCCCTGTTGCCCGCGCCGGACACATTGACGGGTTCAGCCGTCGTGCAGCTGGTGCCTGGCTCCTGACACTTTTCAGTTCGCTGACCCTCTCGATCGACCGCTCGGACACGCCGCCCAGATGACCAGCAAACACCTCCAGATCTTCGCCGCCGCACTGTTGCTGCTGGCCGCCATTCTTGGCGCCGTGGCATGGAAGACGGCGCATCGCCCGCCGGCACCCGTGGCCGAGCAGAAAGATGGCAAAGCCGTCTATCCCGTGGTCGTGACCACGAAACCGCTGGAGGCGGGCAAGCCCATCACCGCAGACCAGGTGGCCGTCGAGCAACTGCCCATCAATCCGGCGGAGGCGTTTTCGGAGGTGACGAAGGTGGTCGGGCGTGAACCCATTCTGCCGGTCGGCGTCGGTGTGCCGTTGATTGCCTCGCAACTGTCGTCGGGCCTCGCTCAGCAGGTGGAGGCCGGGCAGCGCGCGGTGGCCATCAACGTGGATGAGGTGATCGGTGTGGGCAACCGCGTGATGCCGGGCGATTATGTCGACGTGTTCCTGGTGATGCGCAAGGATGGCCAGGAGGTCGAAGACAGCCAGGCACGCCTGCTGTTGCCGCACCTGCGTGTCCTGGCGTTTGGCCCGCTGGCCGTCAATGAAGGGGCGCAGAAGCAGCCCGAGAACAACGGGGTCACGCGCAAGGTCGATCAAGCCAAGACGGCCGTGCTGGCAGTGCCGGTGGAAGCGGTCAGCCAGTTGGCGATGGCACATCAGAGCGGTCGCCTGCTGCTGGCGCTGCGCAACCCGGGGGACGACGCCGAGCCGACCGTGAAGCCGCAGGACGCAGCCCTGCTGGCTGCCGCGAACCGCAATCCGATGGACGTGGCACAGGCCGGGGTATCCCTTGCCAGCCTGACTGGCGCGGCGCGCCGCTCGCCGGTGCTTCAGGTGCCGCCGCTGCCCGTAGTGGCGTCAACGCGTGCGATCGCACGAGCCAATACGGTCGCCACCGGCGGCGTAGAAATCATCCGCGCAGGAAAACGTGAGGAGCAACATGACTGATGCCGCCATGGTTCGCGGTTGGATGAGCGTACTCGCGTTGGGTTGCGCCGCCTTGGTGCCGAGCGCATTTGCCGAGACGGCACCCACCGGCCAGACGCTTCATCTCCTGACGGGCAGTCAGCGCGAAATTCGCCTGGGCAAGCCGCTAGAGCGCATTGCCATCGGCAACCCTGAAATTGCCGATGCGTTGCTGCTCAAGGGGCGCGGCACGGCCACGAGCGTTTTGATCATCGCGAAGAAGCCGGGCGCGGCCAACGTGATGGTCTGGACGCAAGGCGGCGTTGCGACGACTTACAACGTCCAAGTGGACGCCGTGGCGCCTCTGCCTGGCGACCCGGCCGTGGTTGCGCAAGGCGATAGCGCGGTCGTGTCCGGCCAGCCTAAAGATGTCTACGCGCTTGCCCGTGCGCGCCGCTCGGCCGCCGCAGCCAGCGGCGGGGAAAAACCTAAAGACGGCAACGTCATCGACACCACCTCGATGAACGTGCCGGGCACGGTGCAAGTCGACGTGCGCGTGGTGGAGTTCAGCAAGACGGTGCTCAAGGAAGCGGGTTTCTCCTTCACCCGCACACGTGGCGGTTTCAGCTTCAGCACGTTTTCTCCATCATCGCTGACCAAATACACATTCGGCTCGACAGGGTTGTCGACCGAATCGACCATGCCGATCGGCTCCGCATTCAACCTGCTGATCGGATCAGTCAGCAAGGGGCTCTTTGGCAACCTGAGTTTGATGGAATCGAACGGCATGGCGCGCGTGCTGGCCGAGCCAAGCCTGGTTGCCCTGTCAGGCCAGAGCGCCAACTTCCTGGCCGGCGGCGAGATTCCGATTCCCGTGCCGCAAGCGCTGGGTACCACCACCATCGAGTACAAGCCGTTCGGCATCGGGCTGACGGTCTCACCGACGATCCTGTCGGAAAACCGCATCGCCCTGAAAGTGGCGCCCGAAGCGAGCGACCTGGATTTCAGCCGAGGCATCACGCTTAATGGCGCAACGGTGCCGGCCATCGTCACGCGCCGTGCCGATACGACCGTTGAACTCGGCGATGGCGAGAGCTTTGTCATCGGCGGGCTGGTCAGCCGATCGACGCTGTCCAACGTCGACAAGGTGCCGTTCCTGGGCGACGTGCCGATCATCGGGACGTTCTTCAAACGCCTGAACTACAACCAGGAAGAGCGGGAGTTGGTGATCATCGTCACGCCGCATCTGGTCAAGCCGATGGCACGCAATGCGCCGATCGACAAGATGCTGCCGGGACAGAGCGGCGGGCGGGATCGCGATACCGCAGGCGACGCTGTGTGGCGGCCGTTTGCCCTGGGGGTGGCAGATCCGGCCACCATGCCCGGGTTCTCGAAGTAAGGGGCCGGCATGGATTACTTCCTTCTGCACGGCGGCGCGCGTGGTGGTATGCAGGGCGACGCCCAGGCGGCAGCTGTGCACCGCTGGCTGGCTGGGGCGATTCGCGAGCTGGGCGTGCTAGTGGCTGAGACGACCGGTCACGACGCATTCATTGAGCAGATTGGCGCAGTGAACCCCGAAGTCGTGTTCGTGCGCTTTGCCTCGTCGCCCACGCTCATTGACGTGCCAGATCACGACCAAAAGTTGGGCGAGGGCGCCGACGCCATCAACGAGGCGACGCAACTGGTCGCGCAACTCACGCGGTTGTTTCCGGGCTTGCCGCTCGTGGCTGTGGGTTCCGCTGCCGATGGCCGCGCGATGCTGGCTGCCTTGCGCGCAGGGGTGAAGGATTTCGTCGATGTGGACGGCGCACCGGCCGAGGCCGTGCGCGTGGTGCGCCGCCTGCTGGCGGAGCGCGCATCGGCTGAGCCGACC
>NZ_JBGLYZ010000035.1:0-55777 GCF_047304345.1 Ralstonia sp. Ralssp135 | reverse complement strand
TTTTTTGGGTCTCCTTGGGGGGGGGGCCCCCCCCCCCCCCCCCCCCCCCACCATTCCAGCGCTCAAGAATCGGCCCCAGACGCCGATAAGATTGCCAAGGAAGCCCGAAACCCCCCAATTCAGTAAGTTTGCGGAGATTGTGTCCATGGACAAGAGCCAGTACCGATTCCTCGTCGTCGACGATTTCCCGACGATGCGCCGGATCGTGCGTAACCTGCTCAAGGAACTCGGTTTTGCCAACGTCGACGAGGCCGAAGACGGCGCCGCCGGCCTGGCCAAGGTCAAGGAAGGCCGGTTCGATTTCGTGATCTCGGACTGGAACATGCCCAACATGGATGGCCTGCAGATGCTGCAGAGCATCCGTGCGGACGCCAACACCGCCATCAGCAAGCTGCCGGTGCTGATGGTGACGGCCGAGGCCAAGAAGGAAAACATCATCGCCGCTGCCCAGGCAGGTGCTAACGGCTACGTGGTCAAGCCCTTCACGGCTGCCACGCTGGACGAAAAGCTGGGCAAGATTTTCGAGAAGCTCGAAAAGGGGGCGTGATGAGCGAGATGCACGATGGCGCCCAGGCACCTGCCGCAGAAGGCGCAGACCACGGTGACATGCCGGAAATGCTCCAGCGCATCGGCCACCTCACTCGCATGCTGCGCGAAAGCATGCGCGAGCTGGGCCTGGACAAGGGCGTGGAGAAGGCCGCATCGGCCATTCCCGACGCGCGCGACCGCCTGAACTACATCGCCAACATGACCGAGCAGGCGGCCACCCGCGTGCTCAACGCCATCGACGCGGCGCGGCCCGTGCAAGACGCGCTGGAGTCCGACGCCGAGGCGCTGGTCAACCGCTGGCAGTCGTGGATGGACCGCCAACTGGGCGACGAAGAGATTCGTGCGCTCGTCGGCCAGACCAACGGCTTCCTGCGCAGCGTTCCGGAAAAGACCCGCGACACGAACCAGCAGCTCATGGAGATCCTGATGGCTCAGGACTTCCAGGACTTGACCGGCCAGGTGATCAAGAAGGTGCTGGACGTCGTTCAGCTGATCGAAAGCCAGCTCGTGGGCATCCTGCTCGACAACGCGCCGGAACACCTGCGCGTGGAAGCCGCGCAAGTTGCGACGACGCTGCTCAACGGCCCGCAGATCAATCCGGACCATCCGGACGTGGTCGCCAACCAGGAACAGGTCGACGACCTGCTGGAAAGCCTCGGGTTCTGAACCCTGCATTGCCAGCCCCTCGCAAGATGCGGGGGGCGGCGTCTCTCCGTACGGTCAGCCTCAGGTTGACAACTGCGACGGAGCGAATCGCCTCATTGGTTCTTCAGTGCGGCGCGCGCCAGCATGGCGTCGATCTGCGCGTCCTTCTCTTCCCAAAGTTGTGCAAGCCAGCGATGAAATTCGCTGCGCAATGCCGCATCGGCGGTGTAGTCGCGCACGCCCGACGGCTCGCGATACGCCGATGACGACGTGCGCGGCGCCGTGACCGTCTGTGGCGATGGCATGCCCAGACCGGATCCAGTGCGCGTCAGGAAGGTGCCAGCTGCAGCAATATCCCACCGGTATTTCCATGACCGCCGTAGGGGAGTTGACACGTTACAACGCCCCGCAAAGCCTTGCGCTGACTGGCGTCAAGGCCTGAGTCGGCATTCATTCTTATCATGGTCATGGCCTATTTGGGCCACTGTTCTCACTCCTTTTGATTCGAGGTATCGACGTGCTCATTCGACCTATAACCATTGCTGCCCTGGTGGGGTTCACCTTGCTGACGGCATGCAGCAAGAATGAGGAGGCTGCTTCCGCTGCCTCCTCCACTGCGGCTCCCGCAACTGTGGCTGCAGCGCCCGCTGCGCCGCAGGCAACCCAGGCCAGCGCCGGCGATGTCGAGAAAGGGGAGAAGGTCTACAAGTCCACTTGCGCCATGTGTCACGGCACCGGTGCCGGCGGCGCGCCGATGTTCAAATCGAAGGACGATTGGGCCCCTCGCATCGCGCAGGGCAAGGACACTCTCTACGACCATGCGCTGCACGGCTTCTCGGGCAGCAAGGGTACGATGCCCGCAAAAGGCGGCAACGCATCGCTTGGCGATGAAGACGTGAAGGCCGGGGTGGATTACATGACGTCGAAGGCGACGTAAGGACTTGCAATCGGGCAGGCATGACGGCGCTCCTGGTGAGCGCCGTTTGTTTATGCCTGTAACAGCGGGTCGACCAGCACGGCATCAATCACGGCGCGTACGTTGGCCCAGGGTTCTTCGTTCGGGTTGGTCAAGGGGTCTTCGCGCAGCGCGTCCGAAGCATCGTGCAGATGGTTAGGGAAGGTGGCAAGCGTGCGATGCAACGGTGCGGTATCGATGCGTAATTGCGCATCGCCCCACCGCCACGCGATCGCATATTCCGACCGAGCGGGGTAACGTAGTTCGAGCAGAACCCCGTTGTCGAGCGAGACCATCAAGGCGTCCTGGCACAGCGTAGGAGGTTCCGACAACACCGCACCGTAGTGCGCCTCCAGTGCCTCTTTGATATCGAGGTGCTGCATGATCAGCCTCCCATGCGCGCCAGTAGCGCCTTCAGTTCAGCGGTGACGTCTTGCTTGGCGGTTGCAAGCGCGAGTGACCCGAGGTAGTGCTCATAGGCCGGGTGTTCCGGCAAGTCTGCCGCCGCGATACGCGCCAGCAGATCGCCCTCGTCGTTCACCCCATAGGGTTCGAGCAGCTTGCGCCGGCTTTCCCGCAACTCGTAGGACAAGCGACTGAGCTGCTCCATCTGAACGGCATCATCGGGCGGAAGATTGGCAAAGTAATTGATCATTTCGTGTTCTCTGGGGCGGTTACATCTGGTGATCTTTCAATACGCCACCATCGAGCTGTGCCATTTGGGGCGTAATTTCGTTGAACTTGTAAACCTTGCCACCTTGATGGGTGGCGAAGGCGTCGGCATCGGCCTGAGTGGCGAAGGACGCAAACGTGGCGCCCATCGATCCGCGCGCCTTCGATCCCACGACGTAGAACGCGGTGCGGGCGTCGATCCAGTGGCCCCGCGGGGTGTTCCAGTCTGTCTTGGCCATGTCTTGCACGTACATGGCGAGCATGTGCCGCTGTTGTTCGGGGCGCAGCACGATCGAGAAAAGCTCGATGGTGTCGCAGAAGACGTCGGGGGTGCCTTTGTCATACAGAATCTGCGCTTTCGGGCCGGGGAAGTCAGTCACCGTCATGCCATCGAGGCTGCAAGGCGTATCGCGTGTGAGTTCTATCGGACCGGGCGTGGACGCGGCGCCTTGGCAGCCGGCCAGGACGATTGCGGTGGCGAACAGAGCCGAGCGCGCGCGGCGGCGCAGGGCGGATAGGGAAGGTTGCAGTGCGCGTTTCATTTGCGAAATTTCCATGCGGCCACAGCGAGCGGAGCGACGATCCAGGCGGCCATCAGCGAGCCGAGCACGAGCGGGTCGGCCATGTGCTCGGGGAACACGGTCGCCAGACCGTAGAGTGTGCGGACTTCGTCAAAGCTGAAGATATTGAGGATGCGGAAGATGTCTGCCGGATTCAGCAGCATCAGGTAGGGCAGGGCGTCCGATCCCAGCTTTCCGCCCGTGGCGATCAGTGCCCCGAGAAGCAGCAGATCGAATACCAGCACGAAGAAGAACCACAGCGCGATGGCGACACCGCTTGCGCGCGTGCGGTCGGCGGCGATGACGGACACCAACAGGGCCAGGCTCAGGAAGGCCATGCCCAGCAGCACCGAACTGAGCATGAAGCCGGCGTAGTGATACATGGCCGCGAGCGGCAGCTTGACGGCCAACAGTATCCCGACCACCCCGAAGCCGACGACTGTGGAGCACGCAAGCGCGGCCGCCAAGCCGAGGTATTTGCCGAGCAGCAGCTCGACTCGGGTGATCGGCATGGAAAGCAGCAGGTCCAGCGAGCCGCGTTCGCGCTCGCCCACGATCGCATCAAAGCCGAGAATCAACGCAATCAGCGGTACGAGATAGATCACCAGGCTTACCAGGCTGGCGATCGTGACTTCCATGCCGCGCAGCCCGACTTCGCCTTGCTGTGCCGCGCCGAAGTAGGCGATCACCAGCGCAAAGGCTGTCAATACGGTGGTTACCGCCAGCACCCACCGGTTGCGGATGCGGTCGTGGAACTCCTTGGCGATGATGATCCCGATCTGCCGGGGTTCGAGTGTCAATTGCATGTCTGGCCTCATGCAGGTTGGCCAAGGAGCACGTCTTCGAGCGAAGGTTCGCGCAGTTGCAGGTCGGCAAGTGTTGCGCCGAGCGTGGATAGCGATTGCAGCAATGGCATCTTCGCCGGCCGCGGGCACAGCACAGTGGCGCGTGATCCGTTCATGTGCAGTTCGCATCCTGGCGCGGCCGCGAGCGCGCGCCGCAGTGCGGGCTCGGCATGCTCTGGGCCGCCCGTCAGCCGTAGGTCGAACCACAGCGGCAAGGCCATCGATTCGCGTAACGATTGCACTGTCCCCTGCGCGTGCAGGCGTCCATTTTTCATGATCGCCAGGCGACCCACCCGCTCCTGGATTTCCGAGAGGATGTGCGAGGTCAGCACAATGGTCACGCCTTGCGCCTGCAGTTCGCCCAGGGTGCGATAGAAGTCCCGAATCCCCTGCGGGTCCAGGCCGTTTGTGGGCTCGTCGAGAAACAGGAGTGTGGGCTGGCCGAGCAGGGCCTGGGCAAAACCGAGCCGCTGGCGCATGCCCTTGGAGTATCCGCGCACTCGGCGGTCTGCGGCATGGGACAACCCCACCCGTTCCAGCACGCGCGCGCAATCCGTTCGTGGCGCGCGCTTGAGCGCAGCGAAGAATTCCAGTGTTTCCTGGCCAGTCAGGTTGTCATAGAACACCACGTTTTCCGGCAGATAGCCAAGGTTGCGCCGCACCGACCGGAAGGCCCCACTGCTCATGGGCTGACCTCCAATGCGCACTTCACCTGCGGTGGGCGCCTCCAGGCCAAGGAGCATCTTGAACAGCGTGCTCTTGCCCGCGCCGTTGTGGCCGATCAGGCCGAATAGCTCGCCGGGATGCACCGTCAGGCTCACGTCCGCCACGGCTTCGATCTCGCCGTAGCGCTTCACCAGTTGCCTCGCTTCAATCATGCTTGTTCACCCACGCGCGCCAATCATTGCCCCGTGGACGCATGCGGGGGCTGGCATCGACCACACTGGGTGAGCGCAGCAGCGGGAATTGCTCCGAGATCAGCCTCAACGTCTGTACCGCGGGGCTATTGAGCAGCAGCTTGGCGCTCGGAAAGCGCCACAACAGCCGGTCCATCAGATCGCTCGCGCGATAGGGCACGTCGCCATGGCCGTCGCCGTTGCGGTCCCACCCGGCATAGTTGCTCCAATAGTTGCCGCTACGCCCGCCCCAGGGCTCGTCGTGTGTGGCAACGTAGCGCACCTGTTCCTGGTTATCGATGAAATCGTTACCGTCCACTTTGTTGTGAATGGACCCGGCCCATACGTGCATGCCGACCGTGTTGCCGATGACGAGGTTGTTGCTCAGCACGTTGTATTCGGCGTCGTAGACGAAGAAACCGCGCAGGTTTCCGGACACGACGTTGTCTTCAATGACTGAATCCTGGATGGTGCGCAGCATGATGCCGTGGTCCGTGTTGCCCCAGGCGCGGTTGCCACGCACGATCTGGCGGCGCGTCATCATGAGCGCCAGTCCGCCGCGGTTGTGGTAGGACTCGTTGCCCTCCCACACGTTGTCGTTGGAGTTCATGTAGTGCGTGCCATAGCGCACGTTGTGGATGCGATTGGCACGAAACAGCGCGTGGTGCGAGACATCGACATAGATGCCGTCACGCGAAAAGCTGATCTCATTGCCTTCGAGCTGCGCACCCGTCGTGTTGTAGAGCTGGATGCCGTTGCCGCGCTGGGCGGAAGGGTAATCGCGCTTGCCGGCAATCACGTTGCCCACGATGCGTACATCCTTCACGCCTTCAATCCACAGGCCGAACAGGTTGTAAGTGAGCTCGCAGTGTCTGACCGTGGCGCGATCGGCGCCGGGCTGGATGTAGATGCCGGCGTTTTGCGCACCGAGGTCGTCGCCGCTGTCGCTGACAATCAGGCCATCGATCGTGACGTCCGGCGACGTGACGCGGATCACATCTCCGGCAAGGCCGCCGCTGATGGTGGGGCGGTCGATGCCCACCAGGGTCAGGGGTTTGTCGATCCGGACCGGGCCTTGATACCGACCGCGCTCGATGATGAGGGTGTCCCCTGCATGCGCGAGTGTGACCGCCTGCGAAATCGAACTGCCGGCGTGCACGCGAATCTCCGCACCGCAGGCCGCAGTGCAGACCAGCAGTGCTGAGATCGCGCAGAGGAGCCGGTTCAGTACAGCCATTTCAGTTGGGGTAAGGATTGCAGCGCCGGAAGCACGCCCACGCCCTTCATGGCAAGGAAGAGTCCTGCGCCAATCAGCAGGTTCTTCATGCCGACATAGGCGGCCATGTCGGCCCAGGAGGCGGTACGCAGCTTGTAACCCCACCAGGCGCCTTCCTTCACATAGGGCTTGCACGCCATGCGCATGACCCATTCGTAGGCGGACCACGCCAACCACCAGCCGAGCACGATGCCGGCGCCAAGCCTGCCGCCCGCACCGAGCAGCCACGCCCAGGTGACCAGCACGGCCAGGCCAATGCCGGCGGCACGGAAGAACAACGGGTGGGCGAGAAATTGCCGGTTCCAGGGGAAGAGGTGATCAGTCAGTTCACGACGCAACCGGGCGAGGATGCCCACAGGTGGCGGCGGCAGCGAAGCGGGCGCCGGTGCAGCGGGTTTGTGCGGCGCGCTTGGCACTGGCCGGATCGGAATGTAGTAGCCGTCGGCGCCGATCGGTGTCAGTTTCAATCCGGCGCTCGTGCGGTGCTTGCGCTCCTTGACCAGCGGAGGGCACGCATGATCGTCGTAATACATGACCATGCAATCCAGGCACAGCAGGCATTCGCGCTGGTCGATCTTGCCATCGCGTCCGATCGCCTGCGATCCGCAGCCCGCCTCGCAGGCGCGGCATGGGCCGCATTCCTGCTTGCGTTTCAGACCCCACCACCGGAACGTGGACGGGATTGCGAGCGAGGCACCCAGCGGGCACAGGTATTTGCAGAATGGCCGCTCGATGAACAGGGCGGCGACAGCCAGCACGCTCCAGAACGTGACGAAGGGCCACGTCCGGTTCCACACGCCGACCAGGAACGTAGTCTTGAAAGGCTCGATCTCCGCCAGCTTCTCGGCGGTGCCCATCGAGTAGAACGACATCCCGAGCAGACCGGCAAACACGCCGTACTTGATCCACTTGAGCTTGTCGTGCAGCGCCTTGGGCAACTGGAACTGGAAGCGCGCAAGGCCAAGTTTGCCCCCCACCTTGTAGAGGATCTCACTCATCGAGCCGTAGGGACACAGCCAGCCGCAGAACATGCCGCGGCCCCAGAAGAACACGCTGATGATGATGAACCACCAGAACAGGAAGATGAAGGGATCGGACAGGAACAGATCCCACCGCCACTTGAAGAGAATGGCGTGGAACCATGTCAGCACCTGCGTGATGGACGGCTGCGCCATGAGATGGAACCCAGCGAAGCCGATGCTCGTGGTCCACAGTGCGTACTTGGGCCAGGAGACCCAGCGCTTGTCCTTGCGCCTGGACCGGCGGACCAGCGTGTCTCGCGACGCATACACCACGCCTGCGCTGATCAACAGGAGGACGAACAGCCCGATCTCGACGGCACGCGCCTTCCAGATCTGCAGCCAGGGCGCAGCGGGGCGATCGTACTGCGGCCGCCCCCCAACGAGCTCATTCGCCGGGAGCCAGTATTCCTGGTCGAAGCTCGTGAACGTCTTTGCGCCGGTCTCCGCGTCCAACTTGTTGGCCAGGAACACCAGCTTCCACGGATACGCCGACGAAAATCCGGGGCTGCGGATGATGAAGATGCCGGATTCGCGATATTCCGGCGCACCGGTTGCGCGAATGCCGTAGAGGTTCTGGTAATCGAGGTCCCGGAAGGTGAAGGTGTCGGTGTCCTGGGCGACCTGGATGCGGTCGAAGATGCCCCCGCGCACGAAGCCCGAGCCTTTGAAACTCTCGGTGCCGTTCGACGCGATGAAGATCGCGTGTTCGCCGGGTTTCAGGCTCGACATGAGCGATGCGTAATTCGCGTCGCCCAGGATGCTGCGTCCTACGACAGGCGCACTGACGTCACCGAACACCATGTCCACATAAGGCTGGCCGCTGGCTTGGAGTCCAACGTCTTCAGGGTGCACGGTCAGACGCTGCACGGCGCCCTGGTCGAGCAGTGCCTTCCAGCTCAGCGGCTGATTTACCGGCGTGAATTTCGCCTGGGCGCGCCGTTTGGGCGCGATGATTCCGGCCTGCTCGGCCACGGCCTTGCCGCTGCGCAGGATGACCTGATTCTCGGACATCACCGTCACGGTCGCACCGCTGATCGCGTCGAGTTCGACGGTGCCCTCGCTCACTGCGTGGGATTTGCCGATCTCGATGCTCCCGCCGACGAACTTGCCGATGTATTGCGAGGTGAAGTGCGTCAGTTGTGTTTCTGGAATGCCCAGCAGAAGGATCGGCTCGGAATGTCGCAGGACCTTGACGCCCGTGATCACGCCGTGCGCATCCATGCCCATCAGGGTAATGATGGGTTTGCCTGAATAGCCGGGCATGTCCACGATGTCGGTCGACAGGAACGTATAGCCCACCAGCTGGCGCTTGCCGGCAACGTCGCGATAGCCCTCTACGTAAGGAGGGTGCCCCTTGCGCGGGGAGAAGCTGCTGGCGCCAGGCAGCACGTCCGTGCAGGGCACCATTGCGCAGAGGTTCGGGTCGGTCGATAAACCGGCGGGCAGCGGCGCCTCATAAGCCATGCCGCTGATGCCCGCCAGTGCGGACGTGTCCATCGCACAAGTGGCAGCAATCACCGCCAATCGTGAGAACAGTTGTTTCATACGTCCGCCTTCTCCCTTATGCCTCAACAAGCATGCGCGAGCGCATTTCCAGGTGCAGCGCGTGGCAGAAGTTGGTGCAGTAGCACCAGTAGACCCCGGGCTTGTCGGCCTTGAAGGTGACCGACTTGGTTTCCTGCGGGTTCACGATGAAGTTGATGTTGTATTTCGGGATGGCAAAGCCGTGGGTCAAATCCTCCACCTTGTCCAGGTTGGTGAGGATGATGGTCACTTCGTCGCCCTTCTTCACGGTGAACTCGCGCAAGCCAAAGGCAGGTGCCTGCGAGGTCAGGTAGACCGTCACCTGCTTGCCCTTGCGCTCGACGCGGCACTCCTTCGGGTCTTTCACCGCGTTCGGGAATTCATCGATGTTGTAGACCTGACGCGTCTTGATGATGTCGCGGCGGATGACGATCGAGTCGTGCGGCTCGGAATAGACCGCATGGTCTGCCACGAGCTTCATCTTGTCGCCCGAGATGTCGATGAGCTGAGCCGTTTCCGGGTGGAGCGGGCCCACCGGCAGGAACCGGTCTTTCGAGAACTTGTTGTCCGAGATGAAGAACTTGCCATCCGGTTCCTTGGTTTCGCCCATCGAGGTGAAACCGTGGCCCGGCTGGTAATTGACGTCGATGCGGTCGACCACCGGCACGGCGGTCTTGTCGCCCTTGAACGCCTTGATCGCCGCTTCGAGGTTCCATTTGACGATCTGGCTGTCGAGGAACAGCGTGGTATAGGCGTTGCCGCGATTGTCAAAACCGGTGTGCAGCGGCCCGAGCCCGATCTCGGGTTCGGCGACGACGCAGTCGCGCGGTTCCTTGAGCTCGCCGTTGAACCACTTCAAGACCAGGTCGTGCTCGATGAGCGTCGCCGTCGGTGACAGCTTGCCGGAACAGGCGTAGTACTTGCCGTCCGGGCTGGCATTCACGCCGTGCGGGTTCTTGGGCACTGGCACATAGCATGTGAGCGCAGTCTTCGGGTCGGTGTTGGCGGCTTTGGTGCCGTCGACGACAGGGACTTTCGAAGTGCCGATGGTGAAGGACTTGCCGGCTTTGACGGCGGCTTCGATCCGGGCAATGTTGAAGAAGACGCACGCGTCGCGCTCGGCGGACATCATCTCTTCGTAATGCACGCCGCCTTCGGTGTTGTACTGGTTGGAAGCGGCGAGCTTGCCGTCATACGACGTTGCCACCAAGTCCATGTTGCCGTCGACCTTGACCTGCCAGCGGGGCTCGAGGGTCTCCGCGTCCACGCAGGTGAACAGGCAGAAATACTTCTTCGGGTCGTTCAGGTCGCGGCCGTCGTTGGGCTGCGGAATATGGAACTCGTTGCCGCAGAACACGCGGGTGGTGTGGTTGATCTTGTCATCCACCGGGTCCCGCTTGTCCGGGAAGACGCCGTGGAAGCCCTGCACGTTCGGCAATTCGACGATCTTGTCGCATTCCATCGTGTCCATGCGCACACGGGCGAGCCGGCTGTGGATCTTGTCGTTGACGAAGATGTACTTCCCATCGTAGGTGCCGTCGGTATAGGACGGATGCACGTGGTGGGTATCGCCGGTCCAGTACTTGAGCGTGCCGTCCGGATTGGTGCCCATGATCTTCTTCGATTCGTTGGTGATGCCCCAGCCCACCAGACAATCGATGTTGAAGACGGGGATGCGCTTGAAGCAGCGTCCCGAAGGCAGACCGTAGATGCGAACTTCACCCGAGTGGCCGCCGCTGGAGAACGAGTAGTACGTGTCCAACTGGCCGGGCGGAACTTCGTACTTGCTGTAGTCGACGCTGCCGGCTGCGCCCGGTTTGCCATCGGCCGGAGCCGCCGCCGCAGGTGCATCCTTGTCTGAGCCTTTGTTGCAGGCTGCCAGGCCGGCGGACAGGCCCACGCCGACCAGACCCGCTGCCGTCCGGTTCAGAAAGCTGCGTCGTGTCGGACTCACAGGAATCGGATTCTCAAAATCATTGTTGGATTGGCTCATCTCTTACGCTCCCTCAGAATTGGAAACCACATTAACAAACCGCAAGAATTTGCTATTGATAGCCATCAAAGTCATGGGAAACCCATCAATTCGATTTGAATTGCAATGAGCCCTATTCGATTGACCATTGGAAATTTGAATAACCTATTATTAATAAGGCTATTCGGATATGAATGAATGTGACGATGCCGTTGCGCTTTGTGCGGGTTGCGGTGTGGATCAGGTGGATGTGGCAGGGCGACCGCCCAGCGCAGCAAACGCGGTTGTCATCCGGTCTTGATGGCGGCCTTCGGCATCGCGCAGGACGAAATAGGCGGCCAGCCCGAGTTGCTCGGCAACCTCGACGCCGCGCTCGGGGCCCAACACAATCAGCGCCGTAGCGTATGCGTCGGCAATCGCACACTGCGACGCGGCCACGGTGACGGAAGTCAGGCCATTGGCGATTGGGCGGCCCGTACGTGGATCGATCTCGTGGGAGTAATGCTGCCCGTCATGCTCAAAGCAGATGCGGTAATCGCCCGACGTTGCCATTGCCATATCGCGCAATGGCACGACGAATCGGGCACGGCGCGGTAGCCTCCGCTGGGGCTCTTCAATACCGATTTGCCACGCGCGCCCGTCATGGCGCCGGCCCTTGGCGCGCACCTCTCCACCCACCTCGACCATGTAATCGGCGATGCCCAGCGCGTCGAGCGCGATGGCCGCCTGGTCGACACCAAAACCCTTTGCGATGGCCGATAGATCGGTATAAACGCGAGGGTCGGCTTTCGTGGCGGTACGCGTGCGCGGATCGATTTCCAGTGCGCCGGTGCCGACTGCGCTCTTGAGCATCGCCAGCTCGCGCGGCGTTACCACACGTTGTGCCTTTTCCGGCCCGAAGCCCCACAGGTTGACGAAGCTCCCGGCGGTGACATCGAACGCGCCATCCGTTGCGAGGCTCACAGATCGCGCAATCTGCAATACGCTGATCGTGTCGGCGGACAACGCGAAGGGGCGCTCGCCCGCATACCGGTTCAGTTGCGACAGTTCCGAGTCCGCCCGATACGTCGACATGCGTTGGTCGACTGCCTGTACGGCCGCATCCACAGCTGCGCGCGCCGCGTCGAGCAGCGCCGTGTCGTCAAGCGAGGCAAGCGCGAGCCGGACGTGATATGTCGTGCCCATCGTGTCGCCCTCGAAGGCATATCGATATCGGGCAGGCGGCGTGCTCGCGGCCGGACTGGCAGTCCAGCGCAGCGTGTGCGCCAGTCCGGCGAGCCCGATACTCGGCAGGGTTCCACGGTTGAGCAGAGTGCAACGGTTCAAGATTTCACCGCATGTGTCAGAAGCGGCCGATGGTAGCGCTACGCCTGCAACACAGATTGATTCGCATCAATTGACCGAAATGCCCGTGGCTAGAATTGATGGAAATCAAGTATTGGAGATGCATTTTTTACCCGCAACGCAATGTCGGGTATTTTTTTGGATAATTTTTTGCTATGCAGAAATGGGAAATTCCAATACCGGAAGAGGGGCCTATTTAAAACAGAGAAGAGTCATTCATGTCCTCGATCAATTTAGAAGGTGGGCAGCGCCGGTATGCTCGTCATCCTGGCGTTGGCTGGCGATGCGACTGTCGACGGGATTCGGCAATGCCTCTCCCGCAGCGCCGTCGATCCGTTTTTGTGGGTGTGGAAGCAGCGCCTGCTTGCCTTCGGAGGAGCTTTCAGTTGTGATTCGCCGCAGTCCTCTTCTGTCCAGTGCCGTTATTGCCTGTGGCACCAGCGCGAGCGGATGGAGCGGGTCATGACAACGCGCCGTCCGCTGTTGGCACTGGCTGTATTGCTTGGGACGCTCGGGTCTCTCTGGTGGTTTGTGGGACGTGCAGCCCTGCGGGCCGAACCGAAGTTGCCTGACGAGATCTGCTTTGTCGCGTCGGCTGTGCCGTACGATCCGCGGTCCGGATTGCAGCCACATGCCCCTCGCCCGGTTCCGGTCAATGCGCGTTGCCCCGTCTGTGGGGCGTTTCCATCTCGCGTTCCCGAGTGGGCGGCGCAGCTCATTTTTGCCAACGGCGATGCGTACTTCTTTGATTCACCGCTGACCCTGTTCATCTACCTGCGAAACCTGCAGCGCTACGCACCTGGGCGACAGGCCGCGGAAGTTGCCGCCAGCTACGTGCATGCCACGGGAGACGGTGGATGGCTTCCGGCACTGCAGGCCGTTTATGTGTCGGGGTCGACCGCTCTGGGACCGATGCGGCGCGGCAATCTTCCCGCATTTCGGAATCTGGCGGATGCGCAACGGTTCATCGCGCGAAATGGCGGCGTGGCGGTGCATCCGGCGGATATCACGGCGGACCGGTTGCAGGATGTCGAGCCGCACCGCATGGCTCGCGCGGCAGACCCCATATAGGGGGGCGGTGCATTTTGCGCGGCTATGGGGGGGGCACGACCGCAAACCGGGCGGCTCGCTCATGCGAGCGGATCGGGTTCGGGAGGGGCCATCGCCACCGCGCGGCTCGCAGGCAACTGTCGGGCGACGTGCACATGCGTCAGGGGGCATCGGGGGAGCCGTCCCGCGCAATGTCGGCCCGCCGCCACCGCTCGGGACGGCTTTTTGCCGATAAGCGTGCTTTCAAGGCGTCTTCTTTGCGCTTCGATGGCCAGACCGGGGCGGGATAATGCGAGCGTCCATTCACCCCTCGCACGCCCGGCATGTCCGAAGAAAGCGATCTCGAAAAAACTGAAGCCGCCTCTCCGAGGCGCCTCGAGCAGGCGCGCGAGGAAGGCGACGTTCCCAGATCACGGGAACTGGCTTCGTTCGCCCTCACGGCGGTATCGGCGGGCGGTTTGTGGGTGATGGGCGATTCGATTGTGCGGGCTGCGTCATCTTTCCTGGCGCGCTGCCTGGAGTTCCACCGCTACAACTACACCAGCGGGCAGGACCAGTGGAATTACGTGACCGGCCAATTCATGCCACTGGCCATGGCGCTGGGCGGGCTGATGCTGATGCTGGTGATCGCCGCGCTGTCGCCGCTGGCGCTCACACGCGGGGCCATCTCGTTCAAGCCGCTGGCACCCGATATTTCGCGCCTGTTCAAGCTGCAGGGGCTGACGCGCATGTTCTCACTGGAGGGGCTGATCGAGCTGCCCCGCCTGTTGATCAAACTGTTCCTGATTGCCGGTGTGGGCTGGTTGCTGGTCCGGTATTACCGGGGTGACCTGATCGAACTCCCCCAGCAGGACCTGGGCGTGGCCATGCGCGACACCCTGCACGTGGCCGGCGTGGCCTTCCTCTGCATGGCGGCGGTGATGATGCTGGTGGCGGCCGTGGATGTGCCGCTGTCCTTGTGGCAATACGCGCGCAAGCACCGCATGACCAAGGAAGAGGTGCGCAAGGAGCACCGCGAGTCTGAAGGAGATCCGCACGTCAAGGGCCGCATCCGCAACCTGCAGCGCCAGGCCGCACAGCGCCGCATGATGGCCGACGTGCCCAAGGCCGACGTGATCGTCACCAACCCGACGCACTATGCCGTGGCGCTGCGCTATTCCGAGAAGGAAGGCGGCGCGCCGCGCGTGCTGGCCAAGGGCGCTGACATGGTGGCCGCCAAGATTCGCGAGCTGGGGACGGAGCACAAGATTCCCATCCTGGAAGCGCCCCCGCTGGCCCGTGCGCTGTACCGCCATACCGAGATCGGTCACCAGATTCCCGAAGCGCTCTACGCTGCCGTGGCCGAAGTGCTCGCCTATGTCTACCAGCTGCGCCGCCTGCATCAGGTGGGCGGCCGTGTGCCGGTGCGCCCGACCGACTTGCCGGTGCCTGCCGATATGGACCCGGGGCCACAGCCCGGCCCGGACGACGAGCCCGAAGACGCTTAAACCGCCATCGGCCGAGCAAAAAGCTCCACGCGTCGAGCTCAGAGGTCGGACCGCCGAGCAAAAAGCCTCACACGTCGAGCTCAGAGCTCGGATCGCCGAGCAAAAAGCTCCACGCGCCGAGCTCCAAGCTCCGCCCGCCGAGCAAAAAGCCTCGCGCGTCGAGCTCCAAGCTCCATTCGCCGAGCAAAAAGCCTCACGCGTCGAGCTCAGAGCTCGGATCGCCGAGCAAAAAGCCTCACGCGCCGAGCTCCGAGCTCGGACCGCCGAGCAAAAAGCCTCACGCGTCGAGCTCCAAGCTCCATTCGCCGAGCAAAAAGCCTCACGCATGGAGCTCCGAACTCCACTGATCGAGCAAAAAGCGTCGGGCTCGACACTTTTTGCCCGGCGAGTAGCGGTTTGATGCCCGTGCATGGGGCGCTTGGCTTGCAACGGCGGCCAAACGGCGCCAATGGCCGCTTCCACACCCCCCGGTGGGAGGGTATTTCAAAGAAAAGCCGCCTTTTGGGCGGCTTTCTCACGTCTTCGATTTGGCGGTTCCCCCGGCAAGATGGCATCCATCGAAAAGCCCCCCGCTGCACGCCCCGCCAATGAACGCCGCACTGCTCCGAGTCACCGACATCCTGCGCAAGGGCGACTACCGCTCCGCCGCGGGCCCGGTGCTCATCATCCTGATCCTGGCGATGATGGTGCTGCCATTGCCGCCATTCATCCTCGATCTGCTGTTCACGTTCAACATCGCGCTGTCGATCATCGTGCTGCTGATCAGCATGCACACGCTCAAGCCGCTGGATTTCTCGTCGTTCCCGAGCATCCTGCTGATCACCACGCTGATGCGGCTGTCGCTCAACGTGGCCTCCACGCGTGTGGTGCTGATGGAAGGCCACACCGGCCCCGACGCCGCCGGCAAGGTGATCGAGGCGTTCGGCCACTTCCTGGTGGGCGGCAATTACACCGTCGGCATCGTGCTGTTCGTCATCCTGGTGATCATCAACTTCATGGTGATCAGCAAGGGCGCGGGCCGCATTGCCGAGGTCAGCGCGCGCTTCACCCTGGATGCGATGCCCGGCAAGCAGATGGCGATTGACGCCGACCTGAACGCCGGCCTGATCCGCGAAGACGAAGCCCGGCGGCGCCGCACGGAGATCGCCCAGGAAGCTGAATTCTTCGGCTCCATGGACGGTGCCAGCAAGTTCGTGCGTGGGGATTCGGTGGCGGGTATCGCCATTCTGCTGATCAACATCGTCGGCGGCCTGGCCGTGGGCGTGCTCCAGCACGGCATGGACGTCGGCCACGCGGCCACCAACTACACGCTGCTGACCATCGGCGACGGCCTGGTCGCGCAGATTCCCGCGCTGGTGATCTCCACCGCGGCGGGCATCATGGTCAGCCGCGTCTCCACCGACAAGGACGTCGGTCAGCAACTGTCGAGCGAGCTGTTTGCCATGCCGCCGGTGCTGATGACCACCGCCGGCGTGCTGGGCCTGCTGGGCCTGGTACCGGGCATGCCGCACTTCCCGTTCATCCTGTTTGGCGGCGGCCTGGGCTATCTGGGTTGGTATCTCAAGAAGAAACGCGAAGTGCCCGAGGTCGAACCCGTGCTGCAGGCCATTGCCCCGGTGGATACGCCCGAGGCGAGCTGGGACGATGTGTCGTGGGTCGACGTGCTGGGCCTGGAAATCGGCTACCGCCTGATCCCGCTGGTGGACAAGAGCCAGGACGGCGAGCTGCTGCGCCGGATCAAGGGCATCCGCAAGAAGTTCACGCAGGACATGGGTTTCCTGGCGCCGGTGGTGCATATCCGCGACAACCTGGAGCTGGGCCCGTCGTCGTACCGCATCACGCTCAAGGGCGTGGAAATCGGCCACGGCGAAGTGCAGCAGGGCAAGTTCCTCGCCATCAACCCGGGTGGCCAGGATGGCCTGGGCGGTCATGGCGGCCTGGGTGGTCGCCTGGGCACGCAACTGCCCGGCACGCCCACCGTGGACCCGACCTTTGGCTTGCCGGCCATGTGGATCAACGCTGATGTGCGCGATCGTGCGCAGGCTGAGGGCTACACCGTGGTTGATTGCAGCACGGTCATCGCCACCCACGTCAATCAGTTGATTTACACCCATAGCACCGAGCTTCTCGGCCGTTTGGAAGTCCAGCAATTGCTCGATCATTTGGGCAAGGAAGCACCGAAGCTGGTCGAAGACGTTGTGCCGAAGCTGTTGCCCGTCGCGACCGTGCAGAAGGTGCTGCAGAACCTGCTGGACGAAGGCCTGCATATCCGCGACATCCGCACCATCGTCGAGACGCTGGCGGAACACGGAGGCAGGACGCAAGACCCCGCCGAACTCACCGCCGCCGTGCGTGTGGCGCTGGGCCGGGCGATTGCCCAGCAGCTCTTCCCGAACAAGACCGAAATGCAGGTCGTCACGCTTGACCCGAATCTGGAGAACATCTTGCTGCAAAGCGTCGTTGGCTCTAACGCCGGCCCGATCGAACCGCAACTGGCCGACTCGCTCATGCAAGCGGCTGCGGACTCGTCGCGGCAACACGAACAGATGGGTCAGACGGGCGTCTTGCTCGTACCGCCCGCACTGCGCCCGATGCTTGCCCGCCTGTTCAAGCGTGCCGCACCGAGCCTGCGCGTGCTCTCGCACGCAGAAATTCCAGATCACCGAACGATTAAGGTTGTCGCCATGCTTGGAGGCCGCGCATGAAAATGCATCGATTTACCGGACTGACGTCGCGTGACGTTTTGCGCAAGGTCCGCGACCAACTGGGCGATGGCGCTCTGATCCTGTCGAACCGCGCCATTCCGGGCGGCATCGAGATCATCGCGGCATCCGACTCGCACGTGGATGCGCTGGTCGACGCGCAGTCGTCGGCGCCCAAGACCGCACAGCGCCGTCCGATGGCCCCGGCGCCGATTCCTGAGCCCGCACCGATTGCCGCTGCAACCGCAGCCGTCGTTGCCGCCCAGGCACCTGCCGAAGAGGCCCCGCAGGCCGAGGCTCCGGCGCCCAACGCGCTGGCCCGTCTGCGTAACCGCTTCATTGCTTCGCGCCGCGCCCCCGCACAGGAAGACGCACCGGCAGCGCCGGTTGCTCCGGTGGCCAAGCCTGCCGGACGCACGCTGCAAACGCGCGTGGATGACGACGTGGCGTTTGGCGAAGAAGATGCACTGGCAGCCTCCACCCGCATGCTGGCCGGCTTGTCGCTGGACCGCGCCAATGCCGAGGTTGCCCAATCTGCGGCGCAGGCCCTGGCCAGCACCGCTCAGTTCATCGCCCGCCGCACCGCGGTGGAAGACGACGAGCCGGAGATGGAATCGACCGCCCGCTTTGCCGCACGTCGCGAACAAGCGCGTGAGCAGGATGACCGCCCAGTTTCGCTGCGCAACTTTGCCGAGCGCGTGGAAGCCCAGGCCCGTAACCTTCGCGCCGAACAACAGAAGGCCGAGGCGCCCGTGAAGGCCCGCATCGAGGCGCAAGCCGACGCAGGCAAGGCGTCCGACATTTTCGTCCGCGTGGAGGACACGATGGTCAAGCCCGAAGCCCCGCGTGACGACGTGAGCCTGCAGCGTTCGGCCATCCAGGCCGACGTGAAGGAAAGCATTCGTGCCGAGACCGACGTGATGACCCGCCGCATGGTCGGCGAGATCGAAACGCTCAAGAGCACGCTGAACGACGCCATGTCGAGCCTGGCCTCGCTGGGCGTCAAGCTGGGCGACCCGGTGCGTACGCGCCTGTTCCAGACCATGCTCAACGCAGGCTTCTCGGCACAGCTCACGCGCTACGTGCTCGAGAACATGCCGCAGCACGACTCGTATGAAGGCGCGCTGGATTTCGTGCAGCGCGCGATTGAAAAGAACCTGACCACCGTGTCGGATGAAAACAGCCTGCTCGACCAGGGCGGCGTGTTTGCCCTGATGGGCCCGACCGGCGTGGGCAAGACCACCACGACCGCCAAGCTGGCCGCGCGCTTCGTGCTGCGCCATGGCGCATCGCGTGTGGCACTGCTCTCCACCGACAGCTACCGGATCGGTGGCCATGAACAACTGCGCATCTACGGCAAGATCCTGGGCGTCTCGGTGCATGCCGTGAAAGACGCGCAAGACCTGAGCCTGGCCCTGAACGATCTGCGCGAGAAGCACGTTGTGCTGATCGACACCATCGGCATGAGCCAGCGCGACCGCGCCGTGTCCGAGCAGATGGCGATGCTGCATGCCGTGGGCCCGTCGATCAAGCGCCTGCTGCTGCTCAACGCTGCAAGCAACGGCAAGACGCTCGATGAAGTTGTGGGTGCCTACCGCGACGCCAACCTGGCTGGCTGCATCCTGACCAAGATCGACGAGGCTGCCTCGGTGGGCCACGCGATGGACGTGATGATCCGCCGCCGCCTGCCGCTGCATTACGTGTCGTACGGCCAGCGTGTGCCGGAGGACATTGCGGTGCCGAACAAGAAGCTGCTGATCCATCGCTCGTTCCGGGCTGGTGCGGAGCAGTCGTCGTTCACGCTGGATTCGGATGAATCGTTGCTCGTGGCGCAAGGCGCTGCGCGTAACCGCGAACCTGGCCTGGCCGCTTTCGATTTCGCCTGACAAGGGGGCGACCATGACGACGCCATTCGCCAAGGATCAAGCCGCAGGGCTGCGGCGCATGCTCGGTCATGCCGCTGCCCGCCGTGTGCTGGTGATCGGTGGGCAAGAGCAGGTCGACGACTTTGTCGACAACCTGCGCATCGCGCTGTCCGCCATGGGCCGCGACACGGCCGTGGTGAACGCCCAGACCATGCTCGCCATGCCCGGCGTGCTCGAGCAGTACGACGAGACGGCGGATGTGACGCTCGTGGCCGCGCATTTCGGCACCCGGGCGCTGAGCACCGTGGCTGAAGTCTGCGACGACGTGCTGCTGACCTTCACCGATGGTCCGGAAGGCATCAAGAGCGCGTACACGCTGCTCAAGAAAACCGCCGTGCTGCAAGGCAGCGCTGGCATCCGCACCGTGGTGTGCGGCGCGCATTCGGTGGATTCCGCAGTGCGCGTGTTCAGCAACCTGGCCAACACCGTGGGCCAGTACCTGAACACCCGTATCGATTTCGCCGGCTACCTCCCAGAGGACCGGCACGTAGAACTTGCGCTCTCGCTCGGCAAGCCCGTGGCGAGCGCGTTTCCCGCATCGCCTTCGGCCATGGCCTTCCGCCAGCTTGCCGAAGAAATGTTGAGCTGGGCCAGCGCCGAGGCCCAAGCCGGTGATGGCAGTGCGCCGTCGCGGGTGGTCATGTCGGCGCGGGCACCGGCACAGCCGGCGGATGAATCGGCGCAAGACACGTCAATGTCGACTTCGACTGCGACGCCCCGCGCCACCGCACGCGCGGCCGAATTGGTTTATTGAGGCGCAGCATGAACGAAGCGTCAAAGGCAGGCATGAATATGTACACCGCAACCGGTCGCAAGACCAAGTCCGACGAGATGGCCATGTACGCACCGCTGGTGCGTCGCATTGCCAACCAGATGATGGTCAAGTTGCCGGCCAGCGTTGAGCTGGACGACCTGATCCAGGCTGGCATGATGGGCTTGCTCGATGCGCTGTCGCGCTACGAGGAAACGCAGGGCGTGCAATTCGAGTTCTACGCGGCCCAGCGTATCCGCGGCGCGATCCTGGACGAACTGCGCGGCTCGGACTGGCTGCCGCGCGGCCTGCGCCGTAACGCGCGCACGATCGAGCAGGCGATCCAGAAGCTGCAGCAGCAGAAGGGTCGCGCGCCCACCGAAACCGAGATTGCCGCAGCGCTGGGCATGTCGCTGGCCGAATACCAGAAGCAACTGGTCGACCTGCAAGGCAGCCAGCTGCTGTATTACGAAGATTTCGACCGCGAAGACGCTGACGCCTTCATCGAGAACCGCGCACCCGAGAACGACGCTACGCCGCTGGACCAACTGCTGGACCACGACCTGCGCGAATCGGTTGTCGCCGCCATCGAGGCGCTGCCCGAGCGCGAAAAGCTCATGATGAGCCTCTACTACGAGCAGGATCTGAACCTGCGTGAGATCGGCGCCGTGATGGGCGTGTCGGAATCGCGCGTGTGCCAGATCCACAGCCAGGCCATCGCCCGCATCCGCTCGCGCCTGCGTGATCGCGCATGGCTGCCGACGCCGACCTGATCTGAGGTCTGCTGAGCGCCACTGACAAAACCTTCTGTTTCACTGGGCTTGTTGGCGGCTCTCGGTTCCAGCTTTACCTGCCAGGTATTTTTACTGCGCGGCCAGCGACTCATGTCGCGGCCGCGCTTTTTCTTTGGGGCCACGGCTTGGATGCGTGAAGAGGTGGATGCCGGCGCACATACCTTTCGGAACGCAAAATATGTACACAAAAAACAGTGGCAATTGTTGACAGGAAAACGGCACACCTCCAAGATTCCGGCAAATACGCGGCATCACGCCGCATGAATGCCGGCGGATGGACTCCGCCACATCCGCCTAAAGCACGCTCCCGGCATTGACACGGGGGCGGCCCCAGGAGACAGACAATGCGCCCATCCCCCGGCCAACCCTCGCCTTCTTCGTCAACAATCGCTCACGCCGCTGTCGATCCCGTCAACGAGCGTCTGCCGCTGCCCCGCCTGTTTGCACTTGGCCTGCAGCACCTGTTGGTGATGTACGCCGGTGCGATTGCCGTGCCGCTGATTGTCGGCAATGCGCTTGGTCTGTCGAAGAGCGATCTGTCGTATCTGGTCAATTGCGACCTGTTTGCGGCTGGCATCGGCACGCTTATCCAATCGCTCGGTTTCCTGATCTTCGGGATCCGTCTGCCGGTGATGATGGGCGTCACGTTTGCCGCGGTTGCACCCATGATCGCCATTGGCGTGGAGCCCAGCATGGGGCTGCCCGGCATCTTCGGGGCGTCCATCGTTTCAGGTGTGTTCGGCATTGCCATTGCGCCGCTGATGGGGCGGCTGCTTGGCCTGTTCCCGCGCGTGGTAACGGGCACGGTCATCATGCTGATCGGCTTTTCGCTGTTGAGCGTAGGCATCAACTGGGCCGCAGGCGGTCAGCAGATGATTCCGCAGGTGGTCGACGGCGTGCGCCACATGGTGCCGAACCCGGCGTTTGGCGATCCGTTCGGCCTGGCCATTGCGGCGCTGGTGCTGGTGACGATTCTGCTGCTGACCAAGTTCGGTAACGCACTGCTGTGCAATATCGCGGTGCTGCTTGGCATCGTGACGGGCACGCTGGTGGCAGCGGCGTTTGGCAAGGTGTCGCTGGCGGATGCGAGCATGGCGCCGCTGATGACGCTGGTGACGCCGTTCCACTTCGGCATGCCGAAGTTCGAGCTGTCGGCCATCATCTCGATGTGCATCGTGATCGTGATCACGCTGGTGGAATCAACCGGCATGTTTCTCGCGCTGTCGCACGTGGTGGGCAAGCCGATCTCGCGCAACGAGTTGACCAACGGCCTGCGTGCCGACGGCTTGGCGACGGTTGTGGCGGGCGTGTTCAACACGTTTCCGCATACGTCGTTCTCGCAGAACATCGGGCTGGTGTCGATCACGGGCGTGCGTTCGCGCTATGTGGCGGCCGCCGGCGGGTTGCTGCTGATCGTGCTGGGGCTGTTTCCGAAGCTGTCGTACGTGGTGGCGTCTGTGCCGCAATACGTGCTGGGCGGCGCGGGCATCGTGATGTTCGGCATGGTGGCTGCAGCCGGCATCCGCATGCTGGGCATGGTCGATTTCCAGCAGCAGCGCCACAACCTGCTGATCATCGCGGTGTCGGTCGGCTTTGGCATGATGCCGACGCTGGCGCCGGCGTTCTTCCACCACTTTCCGGACTGGATGCACCCCATCACCCACAGCGGCATCGTGATGGGCACGCTGGTGGCCGTGGTGCTCAACGCATGGTTCAACGGCATTCGCGGCTCGCACGAAGTCATGCACGGCGCGGCTGCAGCTGCAGCTGCGCATTGAACATCCAAGCCGCGCGCCTGAAAAGCGGCTCAGGTCTGGCGGCTCAGGTCTCTTCAGCAACCGACACGCGGTATGCGGTGTGCTGGCGGTAGACCTGGCCGGGGCGGAACATGACCGCTTGCGCATCGGGCATGTTGACCTGGTTCGGGAACGCGCTCGCTTCCAGGCATAAGCCGCTGCGCAGCGCGTGCGTGCCCCCAAGCTTGTGGCCCGAGTAGAACTGCAGCCCGCGCTGATCGGTGAGCACCGTCAATTCGCGCCCGCTGCCCGGGTCATACAGCCGGGCGACTGGGCGCACATGTGGGCGACCCTCCGGCGCCGTATTGCGCAGTACGAAGCAGTGATCGAACCCGCCGGCCTGCGCGAGTTGCGCGTTAGGCCAGTCCAGCCGTACCCCGATGGGCGCCCCCTGGCGAAAATCGAATGCCGTGCCCGCGACGCTGGCTGTTCGCGTCGGGATCAGCTTGGCGTCGACTTCCAGAAAGGCGTCGCCATCGATCGACAGGATGTGGCCCTTGATGTCGGTGCCGGGCTTGCCGCTCAGGTTGAAATACCCGTGGCTTGTCAGGTTGATCGGCGTGGGCGCATCGGTCCGCGCTTCATAGTCGATCGACAACGTGCCATCGTCGTCAAGCGCATAGCGAACCTGAACGGCGACATTGCCGGGGAATCCCGCATCGCCTTCTGGGGACGTGAGCCGCAGGACCAATGCGCCGTCCTCATCCTCAGCCTCCCATAGCGCCCGATGAAACCCGCTCGCCCCGCCGTGGAGCAGATTGCCGCCCTCATTGCGGTCGAGCGCGTAGTCGATGCCGTCGAGCGTGAAGCGCGCGCCGGCAATCCGGTTGGCCCAGCGTCCGATCAAGCCGCCCAGATAGCCCGGCGATTCCAGGTAGGCGGCAGGCGTCGCGTGGTTCAGAAGAATCTCGCCCAGGCGCCCGCCGCGGTCAGGTGCTTGCCAGGAGACGAGCGTTGCCCCCAGGTCGCTGATCGAAACGCGCATGCCCGAGGCATTGCGCAGCGTGAACAGTCGAACCGGTTCACCGTCCGGCAAGTGCCCCCATGTTGCTGACGAGACGGTGCCGTCGAGCGGCGCGTGTGCGGACAGCGCTGGCGCGATGCTCATGATTGGCCCTCTGTGATGGTGCGTTCCTGGTATTCGCGCGGCGTGCAATCCAGCTCACGACGGAATACGGCGTGCATGTATTGCGGTGAGGTAAAGCCGCAGCGCACCGCCACCTCGGCGGTTGCGACATCACGGCTGGCCAGCATGTGCTTGGCGGCGTCGAGCTTATGGCGAAGGATTTCCTGGTGCACGGTGCAATTCAATTCACGACGAAAGTGTTCTTCGAGCGATGACCGCGAGATACCGACGTAGTCCGCGACCTGCTCGGTCTTGATTCCCTGGCAGGCGTACTGCCGGATGAAGTGGCGCGCGCGCATGACATACGGGCTGGAAAGCGGCTGGTGGCGGGACGACGCCAGCACATTGATGCCAACCGGCGGCACGAGAATCTGCCGGCCTGCCAAGCGGGCACCGCCCAGCATCTGATGCAGCAGATGTGCGGCGGTGCGCCCCATCTCTACCGTGCCCTGAATGACCGATGACAACGGGATGCGGCTCAAGGTGCGTGTGAGCGGATCGTTGTCGATGCCAATGATGGCGACTTCCTCTGGCACGGCCAACCCTGCCGTCATGCATGCCTGCAGCAGGTGCCGGGCCCGAGCATCGGTCACGGCAATGATGCCGATGGGCTTGGGTAAGCCCCGCAGCCATTCAATCAACTGACCGATCGCCTGATGCCAGGTCGGCGCGCTGGTCGAGAGGCCCCGGTAAATCTCTTGCTCAATCGGGGCGGTGGGATTGTCCTGCCGGCGCAAGCGGGTAAAGGCGAGCTCGCGCTGCTGTGCCCAGCGGTTCTCTGGCGCCTGGGGCAGGCTGTACAGCGCAAAGTGCTGCAGGCCGGCTTCGATCAGATGCCGGTATGCCAGCGAGACCAGCTTGCCGTTGTCCGTTGCGACATAGGGCTCCTTTGCCGGGTATTGCGCTGCATCTTCATACGATGAGCCGACGGCCACCACAGGCAGCGGGCAACCGCACAGCGCTTCAGCGACTGCGGGGTCGTCGAAATCCGCAATGATGCCGTCGCCATCAAAGCGCTCGATGCCGGGCAGCCGGCAGCGGAAATCCTCTTCCAGAAACAAGTCCCACGTCACGCGCGTGGAGCGCATGTAGTCGCCAATGCCCGCGATGATCTCGCGGTCATACACCTTGTTGGCATTGAACAGCAGCGCAATGCGATGAATGCGCGCGTGCTGCGATGGATCGGAAGGTTGACGGTGCATGGTGGCTCGGGCCGCTCGCGGTGGCAGGGGTTGCCAAACGGCTGCAGCGCTGGGGCGTGCTGCGCGCTTGCACATTCTATTGGCTACGTGGGGCGCTGTCAGACGATCGCGGCGGGGTGGCAAGAAATGTTAGGGCGGTTGGGCAATTTCGTAATTGCCCGTGCTGAGCGGCCGCATCACCATGCGATGGCCGTCGAGCCGGGCGAGATCACTATTGCGGCGCACCACGCGCACCGTCGGCCTAGGGGTATCCACCAACAATAGAAGATGGAGTGAGACATGAAATCGAACCAACGCCGTAGTGTTCTGAGGGCCGCCTTTTGCGGTGCAGTGCTCGCCAGCCTGTCGATTGCGGCGCCTCTGGCGCATGCCAGCAAGGCGCATCCGGAGATTGGCTTTTGTATTGATGACCTGCGCGTGGAGCGCTGGTCGCGCGACCGCGACTACTTTGTCGCTGCCGCAGAAAAGCTGGGCGCGAAAGTGTCGGTGCAATCGGCGGATGCCAGCGAGCAACGTCAGATCTCCCAGATCGAGAACCTGATCTCGCGCGGTGTCGACGTGATCGTCATCGTGCCGTTCAACTCCAAGGCGCTGACCAACGTGGTGGCGGAAGCCAAGAAGGCCGGCATCAAGGTGGTGTCGTATGACCGCCTGATTCTCGATGCCGACGTCGATGCCTATATCTCCTTCGACAACGAGAAGGTGGGCGAGCTGCAAGCGCAGGGCGTCTACAACGTCCGCCCCAAGGGCAACTACTTCCTGCTTGGTGGCGCCCCCACCGACAACAACGCGAAGATGCTGCGGCAAGGCCAGATGAAGGTGCTGCAGCCGGCCATCGACCGCGGCGACATCAAGGTCGTGGGCTCGCAATGGGTGCCCGAGTGGAGCGCGTCTGCTGCGCTGGGTATTGTCGAAAACGCGCTGACAGCGAACAACAACAAGATCGATGCGGTGGTGGCATCCAACGACGGCACGGCAGGTGGCGCGATCCAGGCACTGGCTGCACAGAAGCTCGCCGGCAAAGTGCCGGTGTCGGGGCAGGATGCAGACCTTGCCGCCGTCAAGCGCGTGATTGCCGGCACGCAGACGATGACGGTCTACAAGCCGCTCAAGCTGATTGCCACTGAGGCGGCGCAGCTTTCGGTGGCACTCGCCAAGGGTGACAAGCCCAAGTACAACGCGCAGTACGACAACGGCAAGAAGAAGGTCGACACGGTGTTGCTGCAACCCACCCAACTCACGAAGGACAACGTCAACCTGGTGGTGAAAGACGGCTTCTACACGCAGGCTCAGATCGGCGGCGGCCAATAAGGTCGCGCAGCCAGGGCCACTTCGTGCCGGCGACGAGCCAACGCTTTGTCGCCGGCCGCGTTCGTACCTCAAGGACGAGGCATGTCTGAACCTCTGTTGCAGATGCGCGGCATCGTCAAGACGTTTGACGGTGTGAAGGCGCTCGACGGTATCAACCTGGTCGTAAGGCCCGGCGAGTGTGTCGGCCTGTGCGGCGAGAACGGCGCCGGAAAATCAACGCTCATGAAGGTGCTCTCCGGCGTCTACCCGAGCGGAACCTGGGATGGCGAAATCCTCTGGGAGGGGCAGCCGCTCCACGCGAGCGGTATTCGCGACACCGAGCGGGCGGGCATCGTCATCATCCACCAGGAACTGATGCTGGTGCCGGAATTGTCGGTGGCTGAGAACATCTATCTCGGCAACGAGATCACGCTGCCCGGCGGCCGCATGAACTACGCGGCCATGTACCAGGGCGCAGACAAGCTGCTGCGTGACCTGAACATCCGGGGCATCAATGTCGCGTTGCCCGTGATGCACTACGGCGGCGGCCATCAGCAATTGATTGAGATCGCCAAGGCGCTCAACAAGCGCGCGAAGCTGCTGATTCTGGACGAGCCATCGTCGTCGCTTACGGCGGCTGAAACGCGCATCCTGCTCGATATCGTGCGCGATCTGAAGGCGCGCGGCATTGCGTGTGTCTACATCTCGCATAAGCTCGACGAGGTGGAAGCGGTGTGTGACACGGTCACCGTCATCCGTGACGGCCGCCATGTGTCGACCGCACCGATGCACGACCTGACCACCGACCGCATCATCGCGCAGATGGTCGGGCGCGAGATTACGCAACTGTTCCCGCGCGAACCCCATCCCATCGGGGAGGTTGTTTTCGAGGCGCGCAATGTGACGTGCTACGACGCGAACAACCCGACTCGCAAGCGGGTCGATGATGTGTCCTTCTCGGTGCGGCGGGGTGAAATTCTTGGCGTGGCGGGGCTGGTTGGGGCAGGGCGAACCGAGCTGATGCAGGCGGTTTTTGGCGCGTATGAAGGCGCCAGTGAGGTGGAACTCGTACTTGACGGAAAACCGTTGAAAGTCCGGGCGCCGCTTGACGCCATTCGTGCGGGCATTGCGATGGTGCCGGAAGACCGCAAACGCCACGGCATCGTCTCGCTGATGAGCGTCGGGCACAACATCACGCTTGCCGTCCTCCAGCGTTTTTCGCGTCTCGGCCGCATTGACGGCGCGGCCGAACTCGACACGATCCGCAAGGAGATGCGCCGGCTTGCCGTACGTGCCGCGCATCCGATGCTGCCGATTGCCAGCCTGTCGGGCGGCAATCAGCAAAAGGCCGTCCTCACGCGAATGCTGCTCACCGAGCCGCGCGTCCTGATTCTGGACGAGCCGACGCGCGGCGTGGATGTCGGAGCAAAGTACGAGATCTACAAGCTCATCGGTGACCTGGCCAAACGCGGCATGGCCATCATCGTCATTTCATCGGAACTGCCCGAAGTGCTCGGCATTTCGGATCGCGTGCTGGTGATCGGCGAGGGCGAGCTGCGTGGCGACTTCGTGAACGACGGGCTGACGCAGGAACACATTCTGACCGCAGCCATTCAACCGGTGCGGCACGCATCCACTTTTCATCAGGTAGGCCACGCATGACTTCTCAGACGAGCCCACAAGCCGCCGGCGGGGTGGACCCTTCGCGTAGCACGCTCAAGGCAACCCAGCGCCTGAGGCAACTCTTCGCACGCTACAAGATCCTGGCGTTGCTGATCGCCGTGGCCGCGATCTGGCTGTTCTTTTCGATGCTGACCGACGGTGCGTTTACGTCGGCACGCAATCTCTCCAATCTGCTGCGGCAGATGTCGATCACGGGGATGCTGGCCTGTGGGATGGTGTTCGTCATCATCGCGGGCGAGATCGATCTCTCGGTCGGTTCGCTGTTGGGCTTGCTTGGCGGCGTGGCTGCCATCCTGGATCAAGGACTGGGTTGGCCAATTGTGGCGACGGTGCCTGTGGTGCTGTTGCTCGGCGTGGCCATGGGTTTGTTCAACGGATGGTGGTCAACCTACCGGGGCGTTCCGTCCTTCATCGTTGGTCTGGGCGGCATGCTCGCGTATCGCGGCATTCTGCTCGGCCTCACACATGGCTCGACGATTGCGCCGGTGTCGGACAGCTTCGTGCTGATCGGCCAGGGCTACCTGCCGCGCCGGGTGGGTGACCTGATGGCAGTGCTGATCTTCTGCCTGTTGATCTTCGTGGTGATCCGACAGCGGCGTGAGCACCGCCGCTATGAACTCGATGTCGCACCGCTATGGCAAGACGTCGCCAAGTTGATTGCGGCGGGCGCGGTCATCGTTGCGTTTGTCGCCACGCTCAACAGCTATGGCGGCATCCCGGTGCCGGTTCTCCTCGTTCTGGCGCTGCTGGGCATTTTTTCGTGGATTGCCAGCCAGACGGTATTCGGGCGCCGTATCTACTCCGTGGGTTCGAACCTGGAGGCCACGCGCCTGTCGGGCATCAATACCGATCGCGTGAAGCTGGCCATCTTCGGGCTCATGGGCCTGATGTGCGCGTTTGCCGGCATCGTCAATACGGCGCGGCTCGCTGCGGGCTCACCGTCCGCCGGGACGATGGGCGAGTTGGATGCTATCGCGGCCTGCTTTATCGGCGGCACGTCAATGCGCGGCGGCGCGGGCACGGTCTACGGTGCGCTGGTCGGCGCGCTGGTCATGGCCAGCCTCGACAACGGCATGTCCATGCTCGACGTCGACGCGTACTGGCAGATGATCGTCAAGGGCGGCATCCTCGTTCTGGCCGTCTGGGTGGACGTCATCTCGCGCTCCGGCCGTCGCTGAACCAGCGCTGCGGGCTTTATCTCTTTTTGCTGTAACTGGAATCTCCTATGTCTTATGCGATTTATCCGAGCCTTGTTAACAAGAACGTTGTGATTACCGGCGGCGGTAGCGGCATTGGTGCTGCCATCGTCGAAGGCTTTGCCAAACAGGGGGCGCGCGTTACGTTTCTGGATATTGCGCGTGCGGACTCAGAAGCGCTGGCGGCGTCGCTGGGCGAGTGCGTGCATCCGCCGGTCTTTCGCTACTGCGATCTGCGCGATGTCGATGCGCTGAACGCCACGTTCTCAGGCATTGAAGCCGAATCCGGCCCCATCGAAGTCCTGATCAACAACGCCGCAAATGATGACCGCCATCAGATCGGAACGGTGTCGCAAGCCTATTGGGACAACCGCATCGAGGTGAACCTGCGCCATCAGTTCTTCTGCGCGCAAGCCGTGCTGCCCGGCATGAAGAAGCTGGGGCGTGGTGTGATCCTGAACCTCGGGTCCATCTCGTGGCACCTTGCCCAACCGGACCTCGCTATCTACATGACGGCCAAGGCTGGCATTGAAGGCCTGACACGCGGCCTCGCGCGCGACCTTGGCGGATTCGGCATTCGCGTCAATTGCATCGTGCCCGGCGCGGTCCGCACGCCGAGGCAGATGGCACTTTGGCAATCGCCTGAGAGCGAAGCCAAGCTGCTGGCCGAGCAATGCCTGCATGAGCGTGTCGAGCCGGAACACGTAGCCCGCATGGCGCTGTTTCTTGCATCGGACGATGCCGCGCGCTGCACGGCGCGTGAGTACTTTGTCGATGCCGGGTGGTACGGCGGATGACGGCGCCGATCATTCCGGAATGCGTCTGGCGCGTCGGCGCAACGCTTGGGGAAGGCGCGGTGTGGCATGCGGCGTCGCGCTGCGTGGTCTTTGTCGATATCAAAGGCAGACGGCTCTACCGATATGACCCCGATACCGCTGTGCGCCGCAGCTGGGTCGCGCCCGGTCAGATCGGCTTTGCGCTGCCCAGCGTTGATGGCAATTGGATCTGTGGCGTGCAGGGCGGCCTCTACCGGTTCGCGTTTGCAACGGGCACCTTCAGTGGCGTGTTGCCGGTCGAGACCGACCGGCCGGGAAACCGTCTGAACGACGGCTTTGTCGATCGCACCGGGGCGCTGTGGTTCGGCTCGATGGACGATGGGGAGTCCGAGCCCAGCGGGCAGCTCTACCGCGTCGGTCCGGATGGTCGGCTGAGCGTGCGCGATTCAGGCTACGTGATCACGAATGGCCCGACCGCGAGCCCCGACGGCCGCACGCTGTATCACACAGATACCTTGCAGCGTGTGGTCTATGCCTTCGACCTTGGCGACGACGGCAGCCTGCAACGCAAGCGCGTCTTCACCTCGATCGAGGGCACCGGCCACCCGGACGGTATGGCCGTCGACGAGGAAGGGTGCGTGTGGGTCGCGCTATTTGGCGGAGGACGGATCGAGCGGTTCTCGCCCGACGGCCGATGCATCGGGCGCGTCGACTTTCCGTGTTCCAACATCACCAAGCTCGCATTTGGCGGCGATGACTTGCAGACGGTCTATGCAACCACCGCCCGAAAGGGGCTGTCGGACGAGGCGTTGCAGAAGGAGTCGCTTGCCGGCGGATTGTTCGCGTTTCGCGCGCCGGTCAAGGGGCGGCCTTCCACGGACTCTGCCGTGAACTTTTCCGCTGCGATGACCGATCAATCCTGACGGACGAGCCCGCGTGCTGCCAGGTTGCGGTACAGGGCGCGGACACCGAACGTCCACGGCGCGATCTCTGTCGACAGGCGCACCGTGTTGACGAGCGCGCCGAGTGCAGGCGCGCTGATCGTTACGCGGTCGCCGAGGTGGTGCGTGAAGCCGGCACCCGGTGCGTCGCGATCCTTGATCGGCGAGAACATCGTGCCGAGGAACAGCATGAAGCCGTCCGGGTATTGATGATGCGGTCCGCAGGTCTGGGTGACGAGGTCGAGCGGGTCGCGGCTGATCTCGCTCATGTGGCTTAAGCCGTCGAGCGTGAAGCCGTCGTCGGCGCCTTCAACACGCAGCGATACCTGCGTCGCGCGAATCGTGTCGATCGTGAAGCGCTCGTCAAACAGGCGCACAAACGGGCCGATCGCGCAGGAGCCGTTGTTGTCCTTGCATTTGCCCAGCAGCAATGCGGAGCGCCCTTCGATGTCGCGTAGGTTCACGTCGTTGCCGAGCGCTGCCCCGACGGCATGGCCGGCGCTGCTGACCGCAAGCACGATCTCCGGCTCCGGGTTGTTCCAGCGCGAGGCCGGATGCAAGCCCACGTCGGCGCCGAACCCGACTGCCGACATCGGCTGCGATTTGGAGAACACTTCCGCATCGGGGCCGATACCGACTTCCATGTATTGCGACCATGCGCCCCGGCGCTGCAGTTCCTCCTTGAGCCGCATGGCAGCATCGGAGCCGGGTTTGATCTTGGAGAGGTCCGAGCCCACCACACCCACAATCGACTCGCGCACGTCGCGGGCCTTGGCCGGATCGCCGCCAGCCTGTTCTTCGATCACGCGCTCGATCAGGCTGACCGCGAACGTCACACCGCAGGCCTTGATTGCCTGGAGGTCGTTCGGCGCAAGCAGGGTCGGCGCGGTGCCCGCGCGATCGGCTGCCAGCGAGCGTTCGACAAGCGTTTCGACGTGGCCCAGGTTTTCCCCCGGTGCCTGCCGGGCCACGGCCAGTGCGTCAGGATGCTCGAACAGATCTGCCACCGTTGGCACGGCTTCCGTGATGTCGAACACGACACCGTTGCGCACCACCACGACAGATGGCCCCGCGCCGTTGCCGGTCGTACGCCAGACCCGACCAACTAGCGTTGACTGCTCCAGATCGTGCGGCAAATAGTTGGCGATGGCGGTCATGTGCACTCCGTAAATTGGACACCCTTGTTGCCAAGGAACCCGCGTGATCGTAGAGATGGCGGTTCGGAGTGTCCAACACGGTGACGTAATTTCCAACCTGTTGGACAATCGAGCCAATCATGAGCGGAGTAGCTTTCCAGTGAAGACAGATTACGAGGTGCCAGCACTCAAGCGCATACATGACGTGCTGGAAATACTCTGCGCGGCGACGTCTCCCGTGCGACCAGCCGCGTTGGCGCAGGCGACGGGCATGTCCAGAAGCACGCTGTACCTGCTGCTGGAGTCTCTGGAAAAGCGCCGCTGGATCGAAAAGCGGGCCGATGGCTATCTGATCGGCCTGACCCTGTTTGAGCTGGGTAACGCCTATTTCCGCCACGACAGCTTGTTGGCAGCGTTTCGGCGCGAATCCGCCGCCTTCGTGGCCACACACAACGAAGTCGTCCAGCTTGCCGTGCTCGACGGCTCGGAAGTCGTGTACATCGCGCGGGAGGATGCGCCGCGGCCGGTTCGTCTGGTATCGGATGTCGGCCTGCGCTTGCCGGCGCATTGCTGCGCGCTGGGCAAGGCGCTTCTCGCCAGCCTGGATGACGAAGCGGTGCGCGCGCTCCTGCCTGCCCGTCTAGCCGCCATGACGGAGCGCACCACCACGCGCCGGGCCGATTTGCTCGATGAGCTGGAGCGTATTCGCGTCCGGGGGCTGGCGACGGAGCGTGAGGAGGTGGTGGCGGGGCTGGCCTGCTTTGCGGCGTTCGTCGGTGTCACGCCGCTGGGAAAGCACGTTGCCGTGAGTTCCAGTGTGCCCATCAGCCGACTGGACGCCCGCAGGGAAAAGCGTCTCGTTGTCGGTGTTGCCGGCATGGCGGACCGCATTGGCCGCGCGCTGGCGCAGGCGTAGCGCTCGTCTGTGTCGCGGCCGGTTCCGCTATGATCGCCACTCCTCTTTCCTCTTTCCCCTTGCGCGTAGACGTTTCTCAATGACCTCCGGCCCCACCCCCCCTCGCATGGCCGATGTTGCGCGCGCGGCCGGCGTGTCCAAGATGACGGTATCGCGGGTGCTGGCAGGCGGCAGCGTGTCGACTGCAACCCGTGCCCGTGTGCAACAGGCCATCGATGCGCTCGGTTACGTTGCCACGGCCGCGGCCGGGATGCTGTCCAGCGGTCGGTCGGAATTCGTCGCTGCCTTGGTGCCGTCGCTGGCCAGTTCTAACTTTGCCGATACCGTGCGCGGGCTGACGGATGCGCTTGCGCCGCATGGCCTGCAATTGCTGCTGGGCGACACCGATTACCACCTCGACCAGGAAGAGGCGCTGGTGAAGTCGCTTCTGCGCCATCAGCCGCGCGGCATTGCATTGACCGGGCGCCACCACAGTGCAGGCACGCGCGCGCTACTGGAGCGAGCCGGCATCCCCATCGTCGAGATGTGGGATCTGCCCGACCGCCCAATCGACATGGCGGTTGGATTTTCGAATGCCAAGGCGTCGCTCGCGATGCTGCGCCACCTGCACGCCCGGGGCTACCGGCGCATTGGTTTCCTGTGCGGCGCAAGCGAGCTAGACCGGCGCGGTACGGACCGCATGCGCGGATACGTGAGCGGAATCAAGGCGCTTGGCCTTGGTGAGCCACGCGTGATCCGCCTGGGCGATTCCCCCATCACCATGAGCCACGGCGGCCCTGCGATGGCCGCGTTGCTGGAAGCCTGGCCGGACACCGATGCCGTGATGTGCGTGAGCGACATGTCCGCATTCGGCGCCATCATGGAATGCCACCGGCGCGGCCTGACGGTGCCAGGCGATATCGCTGTTGCGGGCTTCGGCAATTTTGAAGTCGCGTGGTGTTGTCACCCGACCATCACGACGATTTCCGTCGATGCCTATGGCATTGGGCTGCGCACGGGCGAGGTCTTGCTAGATGCGCTGGGCGTTGGCGAGGCCACGGGTGCGCGCAAGCTCTCGCGCATCGACTTCAGCGTTGTCGAGCGCGAGAGCGCATAGCCGGCAGCTTCATACGTCAATGCGAGTGCCGTGGATTGCCTCGCGTCTCGATGACGTTCAGATACAGCGTTGCCGGCTCCAGGCATCCGCCCGTTGAAAGCTGCCCGACAAACTTCCGATAGATTTCCTGCCAAGGCGTTTGCGACTGCGGCACGCTGAACGTTGCGGTTTCGCGGCGGCGTTCAAGCTCTTCCGAGTCGACCAAGACATCGACCTTGCGCGCATTGAGGTCCACGCGGATGCGGTCGCCCGTGCGCAATAGCGCGAGGCCGCCACCCACAGCCGCCTCCGGAGACATGTTCAAGATGGATGGGCTTGCGGAGGTGCCGCTCTGCCGGCCATCGCCCATGCACGGCAGCGATTCGATTCCTTGCTTGACGAGCGCGGCCGGCGGCGCCATGTTGACGACCTCTGCACTGCCCGGATAGCCGACCGTTCCGCAGCCACGGATGACGAGGATGCAGCGCTCGTCAATGGCGAGGGCCGGATCGTTGATGCGGGCGTGATAATCCTCCGGGCCATCGAAGACGATCGCTCGCGTCTCGAAGACGTTTTCCGCGCCGGGTTCGCTCAGGTAGGTCTGCCGGAATGCCTCGCCCACCACCGACATCTTCATGATGGCGCTGTCGAAGAAATTGCCCGACAGCACGATGAACCCTGCGCGGTGCTTGAGCGGTCCGTCCACAGGAAAAATCACATCGCGGTCGGCTTCGGGGGCGGCATCGGCAATCGCGCCGATCGTACGGCCCGACACGGTGGGGCAATCGCGCCGCAGCAAGCCGCCCGCGCTGAGCTGGCGCAACACGGCCGGCACGCCGCCCGAGCGGTGGAAGCTCTCACCCAGGTATTCGCCTGCCGGCATGCAGTTCACCAGAAGCGGAACCGATTCTCCGTGGCGCTGCCAGTCTTCGAGGCTCAGTTCCAGGCCCATGTGGCGCGCAATGGCGATGAGGTGAGGCGGGCAATTGGTGGACGCGCCAAGCGCCGAGGCCACCATGATGGCGTTTTCAAACGCCGCGCGCGTCATGATCTTCGAGGGGCGGATGTCTTCGTGCACCAGGTCGACGATGCGCTTGCCGGTGGCGTAGGCCATCTGGCCACGCTCCCGATACGCCGCCGGAATGCTGGCGCACCCGGGCAGCGACATGCCCAGCGCTTCGGCCAGGCTGTTCATCGAAAGCGCGGTGCCCATCGTGTTGCAGTGGCCGATCGACGGCGACGACGCGGTGGTCAGCTCCATGAAGCCTTCGTAGTCGATGTCGCCGGCGGCCAGCCGGTTGCGCGCATGCCAGATGACGGTGCCGGAACCGACCCGTTTGCCCTCGTGCCAGCCGTCCAGCATCGGCCCGCCAGACAGGACGATGGCCGGCAGGTCGACGGTGGCGGCGGCCATCAGGCAGGCGGGCGTGGTCTTGTCACAGCCGGTCGTCAGCACAACGCCGTCAAGCGGGAAGCCGTGCAGGATCTCGACCAGCCCGAGATAGGCGAGATTGCGATCGAGCGCGGCGGTCGGGCGGCGGCTTTGCTCGGCAAGCGGGTGAACCGGAAACTCCATCGGAATGCCGCCCGCGTCGCGTATGCCGGCCTTCACACGCTGCGCCAGTTCCAGGTGGTGCCGGTTGCACGGCGCCAGGTCGTTCCCCGTTTGTGCAATGCCGATGATCGGCCGGCCCGACTGCAGTTCTTCGCGCGTCAGGCCGTAGTTCATGAAGCGTTCGACATAGAGGGCAGTCATGTCTGCATGGCTCGGATCGTCGAACCAAAGCTGGCTGCGCAGTCTGCGTGGAGGTTGGGCGGGCATGGCGTCTCGGTTGTTATGTGGAGCAGGGGTCCCTCTGCGGGGAATCGGCGGGTGGCTTCCGGAGGCTTGTGAAGCGGTTTTGGTACCGGTAACAACGAATAGTAGAGCTGGAAGAACGCGCAGGCAATAGCGGGCCGGCGATGCGGCGTCAGGTCATGTCGGCGCCCGCTGTATCAACGATGCGTGCGCGTTGTCAGCCCCACTTCGGGGGAGGGTGTTTGGATTTACCGACATCCACCTGCGTGCAAGCGTTTGCCGTGTGCCATCGGGGGGAAGCCGCCCCGGTTTCACGATTCTGCAAACAAGCCGCCCTATGTTGTGCCGATCTTCGGGCGAGGATAGGGGGCTGCCATGCAGGTGTTGTCTGCACGATTCGAAAAAACAGACGCGGGGCGCCGTGAAATTGCCACGCGCAACGGCGCGCTCAGCCGCTCAAGCCGCGCGCTGCTGATCATGGTGGATGGCCACGCCACGGGCGAGGACCTTGCCGTGCGTGCCGGTCAGCTCGGCCTGGAGGCGCAGGCCGTGTTCGAGCTGATGCAGGCTGGGTTCATTCAGAGCGCAGCCGATGTTGCCGGCGAGCCCGTTTTCGTTCAGGTGGCCGAGCCGCAGCCCGAGGCATCTACGGCGCCCAAGGCGGGTGCGCCTGCCGCACCGGCACGCAAGCGTTCGCTGGCGGCGGCGCGCATGTATCTCATGGACATTGCGGCGCGCACGTTCAGCTCGGCTGAGCACCCGATCCGCCAGCGCCTGGTCGAGGCCACCGACCGCGCCTCCGTGGAAAGCGCGTTCGATGCGTTGCTGGCGGCCCTGCGCGAAGCCACATCGGCGTCGATGGTGGAGCAGGTGGAAGTGTCGTTCCGCGGGTTTTTGCCGGCCGAAGAAAGCGTGGCCGGCTAAGAGTCTTGCTCACGCGTGGCGCGACACGACCATGAAATACGCGCAAGGCTCCGCAGTCTGATTGGCGAAGCCGTGCTCCACGTTCGCCTCAAAGAACAGCGAGTCGCCGGGTCCCAGGTATTCCTTGGTGTTTTTGAACTCCACGACCAGGTTGCCGATGGTTACCACGATCTGCTTTTCTGCCCCCGCAGGGTAGCCGGGCAGTATCCCGGTTGAGACGCCGGGCGGAAGGTAGTGATAGAGGAGTTCGACGCGCCCCCCGCCCGTTGCTGGTGACACGATGTGCCGCTCAAAGCCGGTTTCAGGGTCACGAAAGATGGGGCGCTCAGCCCTGCGCATCCGCACCACCGCGCCTTCTGAGGCACCACCCCCGGCCAGCTCCGTCAAGGAGGTCTGCAATCCGTGGGCGATTTTGGCGGCAATCCCGATGGTCGGGCTTTTTTCGCCGCGCTCCACTTTGGACAGCATCGCCCGGCTCACGCCAGAGCGTTGGGAAACCTGTTCCAGCGTCAGCCCTGCAGCATCACGCAGCTTGCGCACGCGCGCACCAAAGGCGCGCGAGGACGCCTCGTCGTCATCTTGTTGCCTCAAGTCTTCATCCTGCTTTGCCAACACGCCTCCTTTGCCTTACCGACGCAAACTCGCCAGGCTGACATTATGTCCACGATGGAAGAACGTCCAAGCCGAAATGCCGTTTTTTCTTGCGAAAATCTTCTATAGAAGATATATTTCTCAGAAATAACCAAATGGGAGGCGAAGCATGGGCAGCATGAAACTGATTTCGCAAGGCCAGCGCTACGCTGCCTTTGAATTCGGCGATCTCCAGGTCGTCGCGCTGCGCGATGGCTACATCGACGTGCCGACGACACGGCTGTGCCAGGCATCCGGCGAGCCCCTCGACACGCTGCCTGCCGGCGTTCCCGTCGTGAACGGCCAACTGCGGTTGTCAGTCAACGCATTCCTGGTCGTCCACAAGGGCACGTCTGTGCTGATCGATACCGGCGCATCGAACGCACTCGACGATTCGATGGGCGGCCTCCTGAGCGGATTGCAGGAATGCGGCATCGACAGAAACACCATCACTCAGGTAGCGGTCACGCACACGCATGAAGACCATGTGCACGGGCTCATTGCTCCGGATGGTTCGGAGGCATTTCCCAAGGCGGAACGCATCCTGATCCCGAAGGAAGAGGTATCGGAAATCACCGGGCGGCTCGCGCCATTGCGCGATCGTGTGGCACCGGTTGACGATGGGCTGATCGTCAGCGACCGGATTACCGCCGTGCGGGCCGCAGGGCATTCGCAAGGGCACACCGTCTATGAAGTCAGAAGCAGTGCCGGGCACCTCCTGGTGTGGGGCGACATTATTCACGTTCCGTCCATTCAATTCGGGCGTCCTGAACTGACCTGGGAGCTTGATGACAGCCAGCCCAAGGCATGTGCTACGCGCAAGGCGATCTTGGAAAGAACAGCGCGCCCGGACTACTACGTCGCGGGCGCGCATCTCGACTTTCCCGGTATTGGCCGGGTGATGAGGCGCGGTGAAGATTTCACCTTCCAACCCGTTGAGTCTCGCGCGACGGGCCGTGATTAAAACAACGGACCAACCCGCGCTGGGCCTGCGCGTGCAGCATCACGCTGCCTGCTGTGCCACCCCGTCCTTGAGCAGCCCGCGCGCCCGCTGATTCGACTTGTAGATGTTGTCGCGCACCGGCACCGCGCCGGTCTTCACGCTGTGCACCCATTCCTGAGTCGACATCACCGCCGCGAAGCGCGATTGCAGCACCACGCTGAACACGCGGTGGATCTCTTCCGCACTCGCAAAGCCGGCTTGGTTCTGATACGGCACGGCGCCTGATGCATCGTGAAGGAACTCCACCGCCGTGCCGTTGTGCAGGGCGTGGTTGATCGTGGACGCATCGCAGTTGTGCGTCATGTAGCCGACCACGGCCAGCGTATCGATGCCGCGTGCTTCCAGCCATTGCGCCAGGTCCGTCTCCGGATAGGCGCTGGGCAGGAGCTTGCGCAGATAGTGATCGTGCGGGCGCGATGCCACCACCGGGTGCAGTTGCCAACCATCGGTGTCGATGGCAAACAGCGGCGAGCTGGCCGGCGAAGTCTGCTGCACGACGATCACCGGAATGCCGGCCTCGCGTGCCGCATCCATGGCGGCGCCAACGTTGGCCACAGTCTGCTGCGGGTCCGGATACTCGATCGGCAGGCCGCCGGTGAAGTATTCGTTCTGCACATCGATGACGATCAGGGCGCGCTTCGGGGCGGTGTTCGTGGTCATGGCTGACTCCTCAAGGTCGGTTGGATCGGGCATTTGCGTGAGCCCGTGGACAGCATCTTCGCGAATGTCTATCCTTCCCGACAGTGGCCCGGAAGACGTTTATCGAAAGAATCGGGCCAAAGCGCGGAGCCCCGTATGCAAACGCAGCATCCTCAGGAAATCGCCGTTCTGGCCTTCAACGACATCAGCCCGTTTCACCTGTCCGTGCCGTGTCTCGTGTTTGAAGACCGCATCTGGGCGGGGCTGCCGTCCTACAACCTGCGCATCTGTGCGGGGGAGCCGGCCAGGAAGGGCGGCCTGCGCACCACAGCCGGGTTTGCCGTGCAGACCGATTTCACACTCGAAGACGCTGCCCGCGCCGACGTGCTGATCGTCCCGTCATGGCGCGACACGAAGGAGCGGCCGCCGGCGGCCATGGTGAATGCAGTACGCGATGCCTACGCGCGCGGCGCCACGGTGGTCGGCCTGTGCCTGGGGGCGTTTGTGCTGGCTGAAGCTGGCGTGCTCGACGGCCACGAGGCGACCACCCACTGGAGCGCCGCCGATGCGTTTTCACAGCGCTACCCGCGCGTGAAGCTTGTGCCTGATGTGCTGTATCTGGACGCCGCTGACGGCCGGCTGGTGACATCCGCAGGCACTGCCGCCGGGCTGGATTGCTGCCTGCACCTGGTGCGCCGCTGGCATGGCGCGGAGGTGGCCAACCGGATTGCACGGCGGCTGGTGGTGGCGCCTCACCGGCAGGGCGGCCAGGCCCAATACATCGAGCAACCGCTGCACGATGCGCCCGGCGGCGATCGCCTGTCGGACCTGTTGAACTGGACGGTGGCCAATCTGGCGGAGCCGCATTCGCTTGACTCGCTGGCCGAGCGCGCGGCCATGAGCCGCCGCAATTTCACGCGGCGCTTTCGTGAACTGACTGGAACCACCGTCGGTCAATGGCTGCTCGGGCAGCGTCTGGCCTATGCGCAGCGCATGCTGGAGACCACGCGCCAGCCGGTCGAAGCGATTGCGCAACTGGCGGGGTTCGGCAGCGCGGTATCGCTGCGGCAGCATTTCAGCCGGACGTATCACACGTCACCCAGTGCCTACCGCGCCTTGTTTGCGCAAACCTAAAAAAAAAGCGGCTGGTCGGCCGCTGTGTTGATTACTCGGTTACTTGCTCAGCTCGTGCCCGATGACGGCGCCTGCCGCGGCACCCCCGATCGTCCCGGCCGTGCTATGCGTGATTTCATGGCCGGCCACACCGCCTGCCACTGCGCCGCCTGCCGTACACGCCGTGAGCGCGGGAGCCAGCACGGCAATCGCGCAGACCAGCGCTGTTTTCCATGCGTTCATGATGTCCTCCTGAGTGGCCGGCCAGATGCAGCGGCCGGCATATCCCTCAGTCGAGCAAGGCGCGTGCCGCGCTCACATGAACAAAGGCGAGAGCGACAGATGCGACAGCGCGATCACGATCACCTGCGCAATCACCAGCAGGATCAGCGGAGACAGATCGAGCCGGCCGCCCAGCGGCGGCACCACGCGGCGGATCGGGCGCAACAGCGGGTCGACCAGCGTGTTGAGCACCGCCCCCATGGGCGATGCCGGCCCCATCCATGACAGCACGGCCGAGGCAATGGTCACCCACACCAGCACGTTGAACGCCCACTTGAGCACCGTAAAGAGCGCCGCCACAAAGCCCATCGGCACGAGCGCCATCGGGCTCACGCCCACCGATGCCAGCAGCAGGAACAAATACACAAGCGCCGTGGCATAGGCCGCCACCAGCGACGACCAATCGATATAGCCCGTGGCCGGAATCACGCGGCGCAGCGGGTGTACCAGCCAGCCGGTCAACTGGAAGATCGCCTGCGACAGCGGATTGCGCGGTGACAGCCGCACCGCTTGCGTCCAGGCGCGCAACAGCAGTGCCGCGCCAAAGAGCGAGAAGATCGTGTCGAGCAGAAAACGCGTGATATCGCCGAACATGCGTCCGGTTCTCCTATGGTCAGGTCAGGCAAGAGCGCGCGGCAAACGCTGCGCTGGGGCGCGGTATTGTCGCACGGCAATCTGACGTCCATCTGTGCGTTGATGCCCCGCGCACGGGCGGCGCATTCGCGTATTGTGGTGCCCGTTCGCCGCCCTTCCTGCCAGGAGACCTGCCTTGAAGCCAACCCTGTTTCGCGCGTTGTTGTCGCTGGCGTGCCTGTCGGCCGTGCCGCATGTGTATGCGCAGGCTGACACCACGTTTACCGTCGAGTCGCCCGCGTTTGCCGACAACGGCGTCATGGACCGCAAATACGCCGGCAAGAACCCCGCCAACGCCAACTGCACGGGAGACAACATCTCGCCGCCGCTGCACTGGTCCAACGTGCCCACCGGCACCAACAGCCTCGTGCTGATCGCCTCCGACCCGCAGGGCGCGGGCGGCCTGGGCGTGAACCACTGGATGGCCTACGGCATTCCCGCGACCCAGACGAGCCTGCCGGAAGGTGCCGGCACCGGCGGTGCCTTGCGCATGGGCCAGAACGCCATCGGCAAGCCGGCCTACCTCGGGCCGTGTCCGCCCAAGGGCACTGGCATGCATCACTACGTTTTCCTGCTGATCGCCACGGATCTGGCGCCGGACGCGCTGCCCAATGGGCTCACGCGTGCTGAACTGGATGCGGCAATCAAGGGGCATAGCAAGGGCGTCGCTGCCTGGATTGGCCGGTTCGGCAACTTCTGATGGATGCAAGCCCGCCAACGTCAGCCCGCCACTGCAGTTGCAGCAATCGCCGCCAGATACGCCCACGGATAAATGCCGCGCGCATGCCCATCGCTGAACACCAGTTGCACGCCGTAACCAGCGGGCGCGACGGTGGTGACGCGCACGTCGGCCGGCACGTTGATCGGCGTGCCGTGATGGCGTTTGAACTGGCACTCCGCACAGCGGCACGCCTCGCGCAATGCAGCGTGGTCGAGTGCGACAACCGCGTCCGCCCAGTGCAGGCGCAACCGGCCTTGTGCGATGTCGTTGTCGATGTGCTCAGGCGGCTGCACGGGCGCCCTCGATCTGTGCCAATGCGATTCGCACGGCCTTGACGACTTCCGGGTCGCTATCGGTTTCTGCGCTGCGTAGGGCGGGCAGGGCAGAGACTTCGCCGATCTCTCCCAGCGCGAGTGCAGCTTCCTTGCGCAGGTTGCTGATCGGGTGCGCGAGCAGCGCGGCGAGCGCATCGACGGCATGCGCGGCGCGCCACCGGCCAAGCGCGCGGGCCGCCTGCAGGCGGACTTGCCAATACGAATCGGCCAACGCCTCGACCAGCGCTTGCGTGACGTGCGAGTCAGGTGCGAGCGCCCGCAGTTTGCCGAGCGTGCTTGCGCTTTCCTCGCGCACGCGCCAGGCGGTGTCGTGCAGCGCATCTAGCAGCGCGGGCAGTACGGCGGCATCGGTGGCAAGGCCGAGGGCACCCACTGCGGCACGTCGCACCTCGGCATCTGCGTCATGTCGCGCGCGTTCCGCCAACGCAGGCAATGCGCCCACATGCTTGCGCCAGCCGAGCACCGCTACGGCCTCACGGCGCACGGCGGCGTCGGCGTCCTGCAAGGCGTGCAGTGCGGGCGCTTCGCTCTCGGGCACGCGCAACTCACGAAGCCCACGCAACGTGGCGGCGCGGACAAAGGCGCTCGCGTGGTCTACGTAAGGCAACAGCGCAGCCGCGGAGTCGGGCGATTTCAAATCTCCAAGGCCGAGTGCTGCGGCGTCGCGCACTGCGGCATCCGCGTCTTCCAACGCACGGGCGAGTGCGGCCACCGTATCCGGCTGCTCCCACGTCGCGAGGATGCGCGCGGCTTCCAGGCGGACCTCCGGCGCGGGGTCGTGCGCAAGCAGCGCAATCGCGTTGGGCAAGACGTCGGCGTCTTCCGCATCGGCAAGCTGGAGGAGGGCAACGCGGCGGGTTGCGGCATCCGCGTTGTGCAGGCGCGCCAGGAGGGTTGTCGTCATCGTCACCTCAACGCAGCAGATACGGGATATCGACCTTCACCGCGCCGGTCGGGCAATCCTGCTCGCAGGGCATGCAGTACCAGCATTCGTCGAATTGCATGAAGGCCTTGCCCTTGGTCAGATCGATGGCGAGCAGGTCGAGCGGGCAGACGTCGACGCACACCGTGCAGCCTTTGTCGGCAATGCATTTGGCTTCGTCGATGGTGACGGGCGCGCTGCTGCGCGAGGTGATGTCGTGCGGGGTGTGGGTGAAATGAACGGTCGTCTGTTGCATGGTCATGCAGCCTTCGGAATGCGCAGGTGCGCGTAGGAATCGGTGCCGAGCACGTCGACAGGGATGACGTACGGTTCGATGGCCTGCTTGCGGCTGGCCATGGCGCCGTGCGCGTCTTTGTACAAGCGCGTGTGGCAGAACCAGTTGGCGTCGTCGCGTTCGGGGTAGTCCACGCGGTGGTGATACAGGCCCCAGCGGCTTTCCGTGCGGAAGAGCGAAGCGCGCACGGCCATCTCTGCGCAATCACGGATGAAGCTGACTTCCATCGCGCGCATCAGTTCGTGCGGGTTGCGCGCGTGCAAGTGCGTGATGTCTTCGGCAATTTCGTCGAAGCGGCGCAGGCCGATCTCCATCTTGCGCGTGACCTTGGGTGGCTGCAGGTAATCGTTCACCATGCGGCGCAGCTTGTATTCCACCTGCGCGGGAGCCAGGCCATGATCGCGCTGCAGCGGCGCAAAGATGCGCGCGCGCTCGCGGGCGATCTGTTCGTCGTCGATGCGGGCGTCGGCTTGCCGGGCGGCGATGTAGCCCGCCGCGTTTTGCCCCGCAAACCAGCCATACGTGAACGCGCCGAGCATGTAGTTGTGCGGCACCGCGGCCATGTCGCCCGCCGCGTAAAGGCCCGGCACGGTGGTTTCCGCTCGCGCATTCACATACACGCCAGACGCGCTGTGCCCGCTGCAGAAGCCGATTTCAGAGATGTGCATCTCCACCATCTGCGTGCGGTAATCGGTGCCGCGTCCGGCATGGAAGCGGCCGCGGCTGGGGCGCTCGTTGGTGTGCAGGATGGTCTCGATGGTCTGGATGGTTTCTTCGGCCAGGTGGTCGAGCTTGAGAAACACCGGGCCCTTGCCGCCCTGCAGCTCCCGGTAGAACTCCCACATCATCTGGCCGCTCCAGTAGTCGCACTGGATGAAGCGCTCGCCGCGGGCGTTGGCGGTGTAGCCGCCCAGCGGGCCGGTCACATACGCACACGCGGGGCCGTTGTAATCCTTGATGAGCGGGTTGATCTGGAAGCATTCCAGGTTGGAAAGCTCTGCGCCCGCGTGATACGCCATCGCGTAGCCATCGCCGGCGTTCGTCGGGTTCTCGTACGTGCCCATCAGGTAGCCGGACGACGGCAAACCAAGCCGTCCAGCCGCACCGCAACTCAGCACCACGGCCTTTGCACGCACCACGAGAAAATCTGCCGTGCGGCAGTCGAAACCGAGCACGCCGCAGGCCGCCCCATCGGCATCCGTCAGCACACGCGTGACGACAATGCGGTTCGTGATCTCCACCCGTGCACGCTTGAGCTGCCGATACAGCACCTTCTTGATGTCGTGCCCCTCGGGCATCGGCAGCACGTAGCTGCCCATGTGATGGACCTTCTTGACGGCGTAGTCGCCGGTTTCGTCTTTCTCGAACTTCACGCCCCAGCGGTCGAGCTGCTCGATGGTGGCAAAGCTGTGCTGCGCATAGGCATACACGCCCGATTGATCGACGATGCCATCGTTGGCCAGCGTGATTTCGCGCGTGTATTGCTCCGGCGTGGCATGCCCCGGAATGACCGCGTTGTTCAGCCCATCCATGCCCATCGAGATGGCGCCGCTGCGTTTCACGTGCGCCTTGTCGATCAGCAGCACGCGCAGCGCGGGGTTGCGTTCTTTTGCCTTGATGGCCGCCATCGGGCCGGCCGTGCCGCCGCCTACGACGACGAGGTCGTACTCCAGTTCCAGCGTGTTCATACGGTGCCTTGCAAAGGGAGGATGGATTGCGCGTGCGCCGCCACGTGCCGGTCCAGCCGAAGCCGGTACTGGAAGGCGTCGCCGCGAAAATAGAGGCGTTCAAAGTCGATGGGCGTGCCTTGTGCGTCATGCGTCAGGCGCTCCACACGCAGCAGCGCTGCGCCTGCGCCCGTGTCGATTGCGGTGGCGGTGACGTGGTCAGCCAACGCCGCATCGAGGGCCAGCGTGGCGTGGCCGAGCGCTACACCTGCGTCCTGCTCCAGCACAAGGAACACATCGCGCGTGACGAGGTCCGCCCGGGCGACGATGCTGCCAAGTGCGTCCGGCAGCCACGTCACCTCAAGCGACACCGGCACCTGATCCAGCAACCGCACGCGATGCAATTCCGTGACGGCCGTATCGGGGGCCAGTTGCAGCGCCTGCGCCACATCGGTTGGCGCAGGCACCGTTTGCAGCTTCAGCACGCGGTTGCGAATGGCGTGACCTTGTGCCGACATCGCCTCTGCAAAGCCCTGCAGCGCCGTCACGTTCTGAAACGCCTTTGGCTGGCTCACAAACGAGCCTTTTCCGTGGCGGCGGAAGATCAGCCCTTCGTTTTGCAGATCGGCCAACGCCTGACGCACGGTGATGCGGCTGGCGTTGAAATGCGCGCCCAGAGCCGCTTCTGAGGGCAGCAACGATGCCGGCGCGTAGTGGCCGTTGAGAATGCCCTCGCGCAGCGCGCCCTTGATGCGCTCATAGAGCGGCAGGGCCGGTTGGCGGTGCAGATTAGAGGTCGTCATCGGGCACGGAACTCGTCATAACAAGTGCGCCCAGTGTAAAAAGCAGACGTATGCAGCGGAACGAAGCTTTTTCGATATGCATGCTCGGTTTCTGGCATACGCCGCCGCTATAGTTGCGAGATTGTTTTGGGCCACCCGCGCGCCGTGCACGTGGGCCGGCATCAGATGTACGGAGCGCCGCGTCTCAGACGGCGCACGAAAACAACGGATACGGGTGATGGACCAGGGCGCACGCCTGCAAGATTTTTCCGCCGGCTTTGCTGACACATTGCGGCAAGCCATGCACGACGTCGACTTCGAGTGGCTCTCGTTTGGCCTGATGGAATACATCGGCGAGGCGGGCAAGCAGCGGGGCGAGCAACGCGTGCTCTACAACACCAATTCCCCCGCCGGGTGGGAAGAGCGCTATCTGGAGCAGCGCCATTTCGAGATCGACCCGCGCATCGCTCTGCAGGGGGACTGCGGCTTGCCCCTGGCATGGGACATCCCTTACCTGCGTGAGCGCGTATGTGCCGACCCTCGCATCGAAACCTTCTTTACCGACCTGGCGCGCTTCAACCTGAATAGCGGCATCGTGTGGGGCGCACCATTGCGCCATCAGATGACGCCGCGCTCCACCTGGATCGTCTTCTGCAGCCTGTCTTCATCCAAGACCGATCGCGCCTGGATGAACGACACGGTGATGGGTGGCGCCATGCGCATCATCGTGCGTGCCTGCACGCATCTGGAAGAGGCCCGCGACAGCGCGCAGCGCAACAAGGAGATCGCCACACGCGCATCGCTACCCGCGCACGTCCTGCGCCGCGTGATGGAGTTTGTGGAAGCCAACGTGACGCAGCCCATCAGCGTGCGCGACATGGCCGACATTGCTGACTTGAGCGTGCATCACTTCGCTCGCAGCTTCAAAGAAGCCAGCGGCCGCACGCCGCACCAGTACGTGACCGAGCGCCGCCTGCAACTTGCCAGCCGTCTGCTGACCGAGACGCGCATGTCCGTCCTGGAGATCGCAACCGCGGTGGGCTTTGAGAGCGCGAGCCACTTTGCGCTGGTCTTCCGCCGCCGCCAGGGCCTGTCGCCCAATGACTTCCGACGCCAGCGCGTGGCGTTCTCGCACGTGGCGGCATCGCTGGCGGAATCTCGCTGAGCAGGCTGCGCGGCTGCCATCGCTGCGCGCGATTTTGGTGCGCTGCACGATGTTCAACCGCCCTGTCTGATATCAAAAGCGATATCAGTTGGCCCCCAAAAAAACATTAGACGGTCATGTCAGGCAGTCAATACCATGGCTCACCACGAATCACCGGCAAGGGAAGACGGGCGCCACATGCCGGATTTGACTCGTGTACCGCGTTGCAAAGACGACGTGCGCAGCCCCGGGGGCAGTCACCGGCTGCGTCCCACCATAACGGAGACAAACGATGGAAAAAACGAGCGCTGCGAGCGCCAGACGGACCGTGTTGACCTTCCTGGCCGCAGCCGGCGTGCTGCTGGTCACGGGCTTTACCACAGTGGCTCACGCGGCTGACAAGTCGTTCACCATGGGCTTTGCCCAGGTGGGTGCAGAGAGCGAATGGCGCACCGCCAATTCGGAATCCATCAAATCGACGGCCAAGGCGCAGGGCGTGAACCTCAAGTTCTCCGACGCGCAGCAGAAGCAGGAAAACCAGATCAAGGCGATCCGCTCGTATATCGCGCAGAAGGTCGACATCATTGCGTTCTCGCCAGTGGTGGAATCCGGTTGGGACACCGTGCTGCAAGAGGCCAAGGCCGCCAAGATTCCGGTCATCCTCACTGACCGGGGTATCGACAGCAAGGACCCCTCGCTCTACACCACCTTCATCGGTTCGGATTTCGTCGAGGAAGGCCGCAAGGCGGGCCGCTGGCTGCTTGAGAACGTCAAGCCCAAGGGCGGCGACGTGAACATCGTCGAGCTGCAAGGCACCGTTGGCTCTGCGCCCGCGATCGACCGCAAGCGTGGCTTTGAGGAAATCATCAAGGCCGATCCGCACTACAAGATCATCCGCTCGCAAACGGGCGACTTCACCCGCGCCAAGGGCAAGGAGGTGATGGAAGCCTTCCTCAAGGCCGAGGGCAAGAAGATCAACGTGCTGTTTGCGCATAACGACGACATGGCGATTGGCGCCATCCAGGCCATTGAAGAGGCCGGCCTCAAGCCGGGCAAGGACATCACCATCATCTCCATCGACGGCGTGAAGGGCGCGTTTGAAGCCATGATGGCCGGCAAGCTGAACGTCACGGTGGAATGCAGCCCGCTGCTCGGGCCGCAACTGATGGATACCGCGCGCGCCGTGCTGGCGGGCAAGACCGTGCCCAAGCGCATCGTCACCAAGGAAGGCATCTTCCCGATGGACGTGGCGGCCAAGGAGTTTCCGAACCGCAAGTACTGAGTGAGTACTGAGCTGCGTTCGCAAGCCCTTTGCTGAACTGGAGCATGCCGGCAGGGCGGGTGACTCCGCCTTGCCGGCATGCACCATCAACAGGTGACATCCATGTCGGATCACGTTGATCATGCCGCCGCGTCAGATGCCCGTGGCGCGTTGCTGCACATGCGCGGCATCTCCAAGAACTTTCCTGGCGTGCAGGCGCTGGCCGGGGTCGATTTCCGCTTGTTTCCCGGTGAAGTGCATGCCTTGATGGGGCAGAACGGCGCCGGCAAATCGACGCTCATCAAGGTGTTGACCGGTGTGGAGGCGCCCGATGCAGGCGAGATCCTGCTCGGCGGTCAGCCCATCGCTCCGGGCTCGCCGCTGGAGGCGCAAAAGCTCGGTATCAGCACGGTGTATCAGGAGGTCAATCTCTGCCCCAACCTGACCGTGGCCGAGAACATCCACATCGGCCGCTTCCCCATGCGCATGGGCAGCATCGACTGGCGCGCCACCAACCGCGCCGCGCAGGCGCTGCTGGCCGATCTGAACATCCACATTGACGTGACGCTGCCGCTGTCGCTGTATCCGGTGGCCATTCAGCAGATGGTGGCAATTGCGCGCGCGCTATCCACCGAAGCCCGCATCCTGATCCTGGACGAACCGACCTCCAGCCTGGACGACGACGAAGTGGCGCGCCTGTTTGCAGCCATTCGCACGCTCAAGGCGCGCGGCATGGCCGTGCTGTTCGTCACGCATTTTCTGGAGCAGACCTACGCCATTGCCGACCGCATTACCGTGCTGCGCAACGGCCGGCTGGAAGGCGAATACGCTGCGCGCGATCTGCCGCAACTGCAATTGATCAACAAGATGGTCGGGCGCGACATTGATGCAAGCCGCTTCGAGCGCACCGAGGTGCCGCCGGTGGATGACACCGCGCCAGCGTTCCTGACCGCGCGCGGCATGGGCCGCCGTGGCGTCGTGCAGCCGCTCGATCTGGACGTGCGCCCCGGGCAGGTGCTGGGCCTGGGCGGCCTGCTGGGCTCGGGCCGCACCGAGACCGCGCGCCTGCTGTTCGGCGTGGATCGCAACGATGCGGGCTCGATCAACGTGCAGGGCCAGTCGCATCAGTTCAGCTCCCCGCGTGACGCCATCCGGCAGGGCATCGGCTTCTGCCCGGAAGACCGCAAGACCGAGGGCATCATTGCCGAGCTGTCAATTCGCGAGAACATCATCCTCGCGCTGCAGGCCAAGCGTGGGCTGTTCCGCTATCTGCCCAAGAAGCGCCAGCGCGAAATTGCCGACCAGTACATCGCCCAACTGGGCATCAAGACGCCCGACGCTGAAAAGCCGATCGGCCAGCTCTCGGGTGGCAACCAGCAGAAAGCCGTGCTCGCACGCTGGCTGGCGACCGACCCGGCCATGCTGATCCTGGATGAGCCCACGCGCGGCATCGACATTGCCGCCAAGCTCGACATCATGGACCTGGTGACCGCGCAGTGCCGCAAGGGCATGGCCATCCTGTTCATTTCCAGCGAGCTGCCGGAAGTGCTGCGTGTGAGCCACCGGCTGGCCATCCTGCGCGATCGCAAGAAGGTGGGCGAGCTTGCCGGCCCCGATGTGACCGAAGACAACCTGTGCCACGTGATTGCCGGCGGCGACGTGCCCGCCAGCCGGTCCACCACCCAGTCCACCACCACCGGAGGCGCCGCATGAACTCCGCCAACCTGCGAGCGCTCACCGGCCACCGATTGTTCTGGCCGTGCGTGACGCTCCTCCTGCTGTGTCTGCTCAACGCGTGGTTCAACCCGCATTTCTTTCACCTCGACATCCGCGGCGGACACCTCTACGGCAGCCTGATCGACATCCTCAACCGTGCCGCGCCGCTGATGCTCATATCCCTGGGCATGACGCTGGTGATTGCCGTGGGCGGCATCGATATTTCAGTGGGCGCGGTGGTGGCCATTTCCGGTGCCATTGCCGCATCGCTCATCGGCGGCACGTTGGTAGTGCAGAACGGCTTGCCCGTGTATGTGACCAAGGTGCCGCTGCTGCTGGCGCTGTTGGCTGCCGTGGGCGCAGCGCTGGTGTGCGGCCTGTGGAATGGCTTGCTGGTGGCCGGTGCAGGCATGCAGCCCATCATTGCCACGCTGATCCTGATGGTGGCCGGGCGCGGCGTGGCGCAGCTCATTACCGGCGGGCAGATCATCACCGTCTACTACGAGCCGTTCTTCTTTGTGGGCAACGGCTATCTGTTTGGGCTGCCGTTCGGGCTGTACATCGCGGCCGCTGTGCTGGGCCTGCTGCTGTTGTTGATGCATCGCACGGCGCTGGGCCTGTTTATCGAGGCCGTCGGCATCAACCCGGTGGCCGCGCGGCTTGCGGGGCTCAACACCAAGGCGCTGCTGTTTGGCATCTACGGGTTCTGCGGTGCCATGGCCGGCATTGCCGGACTCATCATCTGTTCGAACGTCAAGAGCGCGGACGGCAATAACGCCGGGCTGCTGCTGGAGCTTGACGCCATCCTTGCCGTCACGCTGGGCGGTACCTCGCTGGTGGGCGGCAAGTTCAGCCTGTGGGGCAGCGTGATCGGCGCGCTCATCATCCAGACGCTCACCTATGCGATCTACTCGATGGGCGTGCCGCCCGAGATCAACCTCGTCGTGAAAGCCGTGGTGGTGTTTGCCGTGTGCCTGGCGCAATCGGAGGCGTTTCGCGGCATGTTCTTTCAACGCCAAAGCCGTGCAGGGGCGCAGTCATGAGAGTCAATCCACGGCGCTTGCCGTTCTACGTCACGCTGTTCCTGTTTGCGCTGCTGTTCGGCTTTGGGTCTGTGACTTACACGGGCTTCTTCAGCGTGCAGGTGTTTCTCAATCTGCTGATCGACAACGCGTTTCTGATGGTTGTTGCCATCGGCATGACGTTCGTCATTCTGTCGGGTGGCATCGACCTGTCTGTGGGGGCGGTGGTGGCGCTGACCACCATGATTTCCGCCGCGCTGGTCGAACATCATGGCTGGTCGATTGGCGTGGTGGTGCCGCTGGTGCTCGCTGTCGGGTGCCTGTTCGGCTTGATGATGGGCGTGCTGATCCAGGTGTTCCGCATCCAGCCGTTTATCGTCACGCTGGGCGGCATGTTCCTCGCGCGGGGGCTGTGCTACCTCATCAGCATTGATTCGATCAGCATTACCGACCCGATCTACACCACGCTGTCGCAATACAAGATCCAGGTGGGCGGCGGCAACTACGTGTCGCCCAGCGTGGTGATTGCGCTGGTGGTGTTTGCCGCTGCGGCGTGGCTCGCGCATTGCAGCCGCTTCGGGCGCACGGTCTATGCGTTGGGCGGCAATGAACGCTCCGCCTTGCTGATGGGCTTGCCGGTGGCGCGCACGCGCATCCTCGTCTATGTGCTCAGCGGTTTCTGCTCGGCACTGGGCGGTGTGCTGGTCACGTTCTACATGCTCTCCGGCTACGGGCTGCATGCACAGGGCATGGAGCTGGACGCCATTGCCGCCACCGTGGTCGGCGGCACGTTGCTTACCGGCGGCGTGGGCCTCATCAGTGGCAGCGTGGTGGGCGTGCTGTTGCTGGGCGTCATCCAGTCATTGATCACCTTTGACGGCACGCTCAGCTCCTGGTGGGCGCGCATCGCCATTGGGGTGTTGCTGTGCGTGTTCTGCCTCATGCAGCGTTTTCTGGGGCGCGCGCAACGCGGGGTGTCGGTGCCGCCGTCCAGCCCGCACAAGCCTGTGCGGCGCCCGAATGAAACGACCAAGGACGCAGCGCCGTCGGCCATCGTCATGCGGTCGCACGCCATGCCGCCGTTCAACTAGGCACGCGCGCTCGTGCTGCTCGCAGTCGGTCCGTCACACGTACGGACCGACCCTCGAATGTCTCCCCCAATGCACCCGAACCGCCAATGCATGCACCGATGCAGGGCGCGATGCGGGCGCTTTGACTCACGCACTTAAGGTATTTCGCGGCCTACCGATATGCAGATGTAGAACATCCATAAATCCGGGGCACGTGCCTCCGGATAAACAAGTCGGGGGGAAATCATGCCGTCTATCGTGCATTCGGTGCGCTTCAAGTTGCTCGGGGCGTTTGGTCTGTGTCTGGTGCTGCTGCTGGCCACCGGTGTGTTTGGGGTACGCGGCCTGATGCGCCTGAACGCCAACATTAACGCCGCATATACCAGCAACACGCTGCCCATCGCGCAGCTTGCCGAGCTTCGGACGGCCCAGCTGGACATACGCCTGCAACTGCGGCGCGCGCAGGTCTTCACTGACGATGCCGCGCAAGTTGCAGCGGCCGTGCGCACCATCCGCACGGATCTGGATCAGATCAATGGCGCGTGGAAGCAGTACTACCCCGCCAGCGTGACGAGCGAACAGGAACGCGATGTCGCCAGCAAGGTCAACGATGCCCTGCCGCAATTCAACACGGCCACGAACGAAGCGATTGAAGCGCTGCAGGCAGGCCAGCACGACGTGGCCGCGCAAATCATCAACCGCCACGCCCGTTCTGGACAAGCCGTGAGCGACCTGCTCGCAAAGGACATTGCCATCAACCTGCAGCAGGCCAAGTTGGCTGTCGATGACAGCGAAGCCACCTACCACTCCATCTTCACCATGGCTGTTGTGCTGGTGTGCGCTGGGTTTGCGGTGGGCGTGGGCATGTGCTGGTATCTGCTGCGCGCGATCTCTCGCCCGCTGAGCCGCGCGGTGGACGTTGCCAATCACATTGCCGGCGGGCGGTTGGAAAACAACATCGTGATCGACACGCAGGGCGAGTTTGGTGAGCTGCTGGCCGCACTGCGCTCGATGGATCGACAGTTGACCGAGACGGTGCGCGGCATCAAGGTATCGGCCGAATCCGTGACGGTGGCTTCCAAGGAAATTGCAGCCGGCAACATTGATCTGTCTGCCCGCACGGAACAGCAGGCCGCATCGCTTGAGGAAACCGCGTCGAGCATGACGCAGTTGACCGAGACCGTGAAACAGAACGCCGAGAACGCCGCCCAGGCCGACAGCTTGGCCGCCAGCGCCAGCACCATCGCGCAGGCGGGCAACGAGGCCGTGCAGGCCATGGTCGGCACGATTGACCAGATCAGCACCAGCTCGGGCAAGATCTCCGAGATCACGGGGCTGATTGAAGGCATCGCCTTCCAGACCAACATCCTCGCGTTGAATGCCGCAGTGGAAGCCGCGCGCGCTGGCGAGCAGGGCAGGGGCTTTGCCGTCGTTGCCAGCGAGGTGCGCACGCTTGCGCAACGCTCGGCCTCTGCCGCCAAGGAGATCAAGGGGCTGATTGGCGATTCCGTTGCCGTGGTGCAGGCGGGCTCGCAACAGGCGGCTGCGGTGGGTGAGACCATGAGCGAAGTGAAAGAGGCCATCCGCCGCGTATCGGAGATCGTGGCCGAGATTGCCGCCGCCTCTGCCGAGCAAAGCCGGGGCATCGAGCAGGTCAACCAGGCCGTCACGCAGATGGACGAAGTCACGCAGCAGAACGCCGCGTTGGTCGAGCAGGCTGCAGCGGCAGCGCAATCGCTGGAAGAACAGGCGACGACGCTGCGCCGCGCGGTGTCGGTATTCCGTCTGTCGGATGGAGCCGGTCGGCCTGCGTTTGCCTGAGCACCGGCGACAAGTCTCTTAGGCGCTGCCCGCCACGGCACCGCCGAGTCTTGAAAAGGTTGTTTCGTGCAACTATATTGGTTGCGCGAAACAACTAGTCGAGGCCGGTGTGGATTTCATTGAAGCGCCCACGCAATCACGCGAGCAGACCATCCGCGAACTGCGGGAGATCTCGCGCAAGCTCGTTCGCGAACTCGGCTTCATGCGCAACACGCTGGCTGAAAGCGATCTGCCGCCGTCTGCGGTGCACGCGATCCTGGAGATTGCCGGCACGCCCGGCATCCAGGCACGCGACTTGGCCGAACGCCTGCGGCTGGATAAATCCAGCACCAGCCGTCAGGTCACCCGGCTGGAATCCGCCGGGCTGGTCGAACGCCGCACCTGCGCAGACGACGCCCGATCTTCCGAACTGCACCTCACCAAAGACGGCCAGCAACTGCGGCGCAAGATCGACGCCTTTGCTTCCAGCCAAGTCTCCAATGCGCTGCGACACCTGACGCCGGCAGATCAGCAACGACTCGTCGCTTCGCTGTCGCAATACGTCAGCGCGCTGGCTGATGACAACGACCACAAGCCGGCGCAACCTCCCGCCGATGCCGGCCCCCAGATCGTGCAAGGCTACGTGCCCGGCTGCATTGGCGATATCGCCAGCCTGCATGGCCGGTTCTATGCGCAGCACTGGGGGTTTGGCGTGTTCTTCGAGCGCCGCGTCGCCAAGGAGCTGGCCGACTTTGCGCAATCCCTGCCCGACGCCAAGAAGGCGCTCTGGCTATGCGTGGAAAATGGCCGCAGCCTTGCATCCCTCGCCATTGACGGCGACCCGGACACGCGCGTTGCACACCTGCGCTGGTTCATCGTGGATGATTCACTACGTGGCACCGGCGTTGGCCGTAAGCTCATGTCGCAAGCCATGCGCTTTGTCGATGAGCGCTTTGACGAGACCTACCTCAACACCTTCAAGGGCCTGGATGCCGCCCGCCACCTCTACGAATCGTTCGGCTTTCAACTCACGCAGGAAGAAGCCGGCACGCAGTGGGGCAGCACCGTAACCGAACAGCAATTCCGCCGCCGCAAAGAGGGCTGACGTTGCGTCGCCCCCGGCGCACAAGGAGACAGCACGTGACATCGCAACTCAATCTGGATGCCTACTTCAACCGCATCCAGTGGGGCGGCAGCACCCGCCCCAGCTACGACACGCTCGCGCAGTTGGTGCACGCGCACATGCGGCACATTCCGTTCGAGAACCTCGACGTGTTGCTCGGGCGCGGCATCCGCATCGACCTGGAAAGCCTGCAGAACAAGCTCGTTCACGCACGCCGCGGCGGCTACTGCTTTGAGCACGCCACGTTGTTTGCCGCCGTGCTGGAGCGGCTTGGCTTTCAGCCCACGCGCCACTCGTCGCGCGTGATCATCCAGACGCCGCGCCCCGAGGCGCCCCGCACCCACATGTTCCTGACGGTGCCGCTGCCCGAGGGCACCTTTGTCATCGATCCGGGTTTCGGCGGGCTGGCGCCTCGCGTGCCTGTGCCGCTGGACGGCACGCAAGCCAATATCGATGGTGAACTGCACTGGATGGCGCGCGATGAAGATCGCTGGATACTCCGCGCCCAGGTACGCAGCGACACGCCCGTCGACGCCTGGGTTACCACGATGGAGCAGGACTACCCGATCGATTTCGAAATGGCGAACCACTACACGAGCACGTATCCGGCGTCGCCGTTCATGAACCGCATCCTGATGCGGTCATTGACCGACGAAGGGCGCGTGACGGTGATGAACCGGGATGCCACGATCTGGCGCGGGAATACGCCGCACAGGTTTGAACTGGAAGACCGGCGCGCGTTGCGGGGGCTGTTGGCGGAGTACTTTGGGATTGACTTGCCGGAGGTGGAG